>JAEUSS010000530.1 GCA_016788685.1 Prolixibacteraceae bacterium
GACCAGAAACTCCGACCGGTCGGTGAACGTGACATTCGGAAAAGTTGACGGAATTGAGCTTAGTTTAAATGTTTCAGGCATCTCCGATCACTCCGGAAAAATAATGAATCCGGACATCCTGACTTTCTCTTATTCCTTTGCCCCGGAAGCAGGATTGATTTTGATCAGCGAGATTTTATTCAACCCGACTTCCGGAGGAGTTGATTTTGTTGAGCTGGTCAATGTGTCCGAGACCAATATTCCGGTTCACCGCCTGAAACTGGCTGCCCGGAACGACACGCTGGCGTTGAAGCAAATTTATCCGATCAGTACCGAAAAAAGGTACCTGAGACCCAAACAGTACATCACCTGCACCAAAGATCCGACTGTTGTTGCAACACAGTATTTTACCCACAACCCTGAAAGTTTCAGTGCAATGTCATCCTTCCCAAGCTATCCTGATGATGCCGGAACTGTTGTCCTGCTCAACGATTCGCTGGAAGTTCTGGATGAATTCACCTACTCGTACCAAATGCACTCCGATTTTCTGGCTGATGAAGAAGGTGTTTCGCTCGAACGCATTTCGCCGGAAAAACCCACTGCCGATCGCAACAACTGGGCTTCAGCCTCCGCATCGGTTGGTTTTGCTACGCCCGGGTTACCCAACTCTCAAACGAAAAGCGAAACCGAAATCCGGGATGAAATTGTACCCGACCCCAAAGTATTTTCGCCCAACGGCGACGGATACAACGATGCGGTTACAATCAGATTTAGGTTCGGGAAACCCGGCTACATCGCCAACGTCCGTATTTTTGATGCCGTCGGGCGGCAAGTCAGATTTCTGGTTAAAAACCAGTCGCTGGCGCAGGAAGGAAACTGGCCTTGGGACGGGAAAAGCGAATCAGGACAAAAGCTAAACATTGGAGTGTACATTATTCTGGTCGAAGTTTTTGATCGGGATGGGCAGGTAAAACAATTTAAGAAAACCTGTACGATTACTGATCGGCTGGATTAATCCCCAACTTTTATTTTCTCCTATCCTGCCGCATTCGTGTCATTCGTTCCCGCATTCCTCCGTTTTTAAGGAAATCTTCACCGAGCGACTGCAACTGTCTGAACAACATGTAGTCAGTTTGCTTGATCAGACAAATAGCCATATTGGCAATGGTTTCGGGCTGGCGCACCTTCACCAGTTCCATATAAAAGGCTGTGTCGTTGTGTTTCCTCCCAAGCTCACGCATCTTCAGTAGTTCCACCGAATCGTTTTCCCACTGGCGGTGATTACGTGTACGGAGGTAGTCTTCATAATCAACCAGAAGTTCCTGCAAACTCGCTTTGGCTACATTCACCAGTTTAATCTCCATCTCCTTCGAGGTAGCCGAAGCCGCACTGCCTTCTACAATATTTTGTTTGCCAGAACGGGCAGCCTGCACCATTTGGTCGATGGTGCGGTCGCCCCAGCGCAAATAATTTTTGCAGAAATAGTAGGTAATATCGTAAATTGCTTCTGCTTTTTGGTAGGTCAGCAATTTCCGGTAATTCCCGGTTCGCTGCAAAAGTGGTTCCTGGTTTTGCTGGTTGTTATTCATTATGGCAGGCATTTGTTGTTTGTATTATTTAACGTCCCTAAGGCCTTTAAGGTTCTCAATGATCTTATTGACTTTAAAGAACTAACCTAAGTTACAACTTTCAGCAAAAACAACCATTGCCAACTTGTAACAATACCTAAACCCCAAATACCAATCTCCCAAAACCATATTCTCCGCACATGAATCCAACCCTTTTCACATTAGCCTGGCGCGAAACCATCCGGTCGGCCTACTGGGGCAAAAGCCTGGCAACCAACATCGGACTCGGTTTCCTGGCCCTCTATTTCTCGGCCAGCTTCCTCGTGCTGGGTTTTGCCATTCCCGAAATACTGACCAAAGATTTCCCCGATACCGATCCGGTGAGCAAATTCAACAGCATTTTGCTGGCGTATCTGGGCATCGACCTGATTGTCCGCCAACTGATGCAGAAACTGCCTACGGTCAGCTTCAAGCCTCTGTTGCTGCAGAATATCCGCCGCCGGACGATTGCCGATTACCTGATGATTCGCTCGGTGTTCAACTTCTTCAATGTATTGCCATTCTTTTTGTTGATCCCGGTTACCATTAAACTGGTGGCCGAAACTCATTCAGGAACGGCAACAGCCGCTTGGTTTTTATCGTTGCTGATCCTGATTTTCAGCAACCATTTCCTGGCTATTTACCTGAAATGGCGGTTCAACGAAGCCGAATACGGATTTTTCATTCTGCTCGCGGCCCTTGCCGGACTGTTCGCTGTTAACCACTTCGGAATCATCGACCTTTCCGGCGGACTGGGCAAATTGCTCGATTGGGTTCTCGTTAATCCTGCACTGTCAATTGGTTTTCTTTTGCTTCCGGTGCTGTTTTATCTCCTGAATGTGCAGTTTCTGCTGAGCCGGATGTTTGTGAACCTGGTTTCAGGAAAACAAAAGGCCGAACAGGTTCGCGATTACTCGTGGCTCGACAAACTGGGCGAAACAGGCCGTTTTATTGCCCTTGAGCTCCGGCTCATCTGGCGGAACAAACGCCCGCGTTCGGTAGCCATGATGACCGTGTTGATGCTGGCTTACGGCCTGCTGATTTACCGGACCGAACCGGGTAAGCCGGCTCCCGAGTTTATTTTCATCCTGGGCGGAATCATCATCGTGGGCATGTTCTCCATTTCGTACGGACAGTTTTTCCCGGCCTGGCACAGCAACTATTTTTCGATGCTCATGTGCCAGCGCCTGAAAATGAAACAATTTCTGCAATCGTTTTACATGCTGGTGACGGTCGTTTCGGTGGCCTGCTATTTTTTGTCACTGCCTTACGCGTTCATACACACCAAGATTATCTACACGCACCTGTCCATGCTGTTTTACAACCTGGGGGTCAACATACCGCTGCTATTCTTTATTGGCTTGTACAGCAAAAAGCGATTGGATTTAAACCAGTCGTCGGTCATGAACTACCAGGGCGTGGGCGCGGCGCAATGGCTGGTCGGACTCCCCATGTTCCTGATTCCGATCGGCTTGTTTTATTTGTTCAAACTACCTTTCGGCATCGTTGGCGCTTATGCCGCCCTCGGAGTTCTGGGCCTTACCGGAATCCTGCTCCATCCGGTTATTATCCGCTTTTTCGCCAGAAAGTACCTGAAACAAAAGCATCAACTCATTAAAAATTACAAAAACTCCTGACCATGATCCAGATACAACACCTCATCAAAGCATACAACAAAGAAATAGTCCTGAATATTCCTGAACTGACCATCCGTCAAGGCGAAATTTTCGGGCTGGTGGGTAACAACGGCGCCGGAAAAACCACGCTTTTCAACCTGATCCTCGACCTGATTACGGCCAGCAAAGGTGAAGTGATCAGCAAAGGCATCCGGGTGCGCGAGTCGGAAGACTGGAAAGATTTTACCGGCGCGTTTATCGATGAAACGTTCCTGATTGGCTACCTCACCGCCGAAGAATATTTTGGGTTTATTGCAGGTTTGCGCAGGCTGACCAAAGCCGAAACCACCGCTTTCCTGGAAAAGTACACCGACTTTTTCAACGGCGAAATTCTGGGCAAAAAGAAGTTTATCCGCGACTTTTCGAAAGGAAACCAGAAGAAAGTAGGCATCGTGGCCGCGCTGATGGGCAAACCCGAAATTGTAGTTCTGGACGAGCCGTTTGCCAACCTCGACCCCAGTTCGCAATACAAACTCCGGAAGCTGATCAAGGATTTTGCCGCAGAAAACGGCACCACCTTCCTCATTTCCGACCACACACTCGACAACATTGCCGACGTTTCCACCCGGCTGATTATCCTCGAAAAAGGGCACATTGTCCGCGACGTTCCGAAGACCGAAACCACCCTTCAGGAAATTGAAGCTTTCTTTAAACCGGTGGTGGAAGCAGATGTGTTTTAGTATGTATAATTGATCATCAATTAAAAACCTTTACAACGATCACAAAAAATGATAGCTACAAACATTGAATCAATCGTAAACAAATTCAAAAGTCAGTCAAACCCAGATGATCGTTATACCTCATTTGACTATTGTTACAATTACTTTCGGACAACGAATGATCCAAATAATGATATTGAAAAAAGCTGTTTAGTCCTTGGTTTCTATTTGGCAAGTTGGGGAATGTTTAGAGGTTCAAGTTTCTTACTACAAAAAAGTGTAAGACATTTCCAGCCAGTAATTCAATACATTGCGACTTTAGATAAATTGATATGGGACATTGATGTTGTGGATTATGACGAAGAAATTATCGAAATAATTATCGAAATCTATAATGGTGTGAAAAATCGACTAATCCTCAATGGCCAGTCAGACCTGACATTGATAACAAAAATACTACTTGGGGTTTTTGGCTTTATTCCTGCATTTGACAATTACTTTCGCATCAAATTCCGTGAAATCTCTGATAACCAATGTGGATTTACAAGAGTAAATTTGAAATCATTAACTTTCATAAAGACATTTTATGAGGCAAACAAAACGCTGATTGACAAATTATCAGCAGAGACTTTTACGACTGACTTTATTACTGGTCAAAAGACAACTATAAACTATCCAAAAGCAAAAATCATTGATATGTATGGATTCACCGCCGGACAAATAGCAGGTACCTATAGAACCAATTTTGAAATGATCCCCAAAATATTGTAATTTTATCCAAAACTATTTTGATGGCAG
>JAEUSS010000531.1 GCA_016788685.1 Prolixibacteraceae bacterium
TCCCTGATTGTGTCGGGCGCCGCCCGGGCCTGTCGATTGACCGGTTCCGATTAACGGATTGACATATTGGATGAGATCTTGTTTCTTTTGCTGGCAGGCGGGCACGATGAATAATACTGCCAGAGAAATAAGCAGACAGAATTTGTTTACAGTCATTGGGTTGTAGTTTTTTAGTTTCTGACCATCTTGGGGATAGGAAGTCCAAATCCACAAAGCAGCTCTTAGTTTAAGAACTTTAAAAATAGTTGATTTCTTTTATTTCACAAGCTTAAAAGTAAATGGCGTTGATGTCCCGATCTTTCACTTTCCTCTCCTAAAACCTTGTGTTTGTTGATTAAATTCCGGGGACTTCAGTATTTGAAATAAATTTACTTCAGCTATTGAAACAATTACTAAAAACTGGAAAACATGAAAACAAAACTTGCATTTATGACACTGGGCTTGCTCTTGGTCTGTTTGTTAACAACAGCAAGTGAAAGAAAAAGCTCGCTGACGTTAAAAGGAAAAAGTGCTTTGTCCATTAGTGGACAATCGTTGACTGATCTTGGACAATATGTTATCAGTACTTCAGATGAAGTTCTTGAACTTGCCGGAGAAAAGGTGAAGACTTATGAACTGAATTACAGCAACGGAGATTCGCCTGTTCTGATCGGCGTTAAGAAAACGAAGAAATGTATGAATTTCATCGTTCATACAGACAACTTTGAAGTCGAATACATTTGCAATAAACATGTATTCGGCGTTAAACGAATTGGCAAGGAATATCAGACGGTTGCTTCGGATGTAATCAACGAAATGATGAACAATGAACAGTTCTACAAACAACGGGTGATTACACAAAATCCGAAAACTGAGGAAGAATTACTTAGCCTGATAGCCTGTTATTTCCCGTCGCTCATTAAACCCAGCTATCTGGCAGAATTTTAGCCGGACGATTGATTTTAATTGTCTTTATTTCCAGGACTTTAGGTTCAGGAGGTTATGCCACCCGGTCGGTTCCGACCGGGTTTTTTGTTGAAGTTCAGAGTTGGAAATCTTATACAGTAACATTTTCTGGCTGACGGAACCAAATTTTCTTACATTTACCACCGGGAACAATGTGAAATTGAAATGGACCAACGAAAAGATAAGGAATATGTTGAATGTTTAAAGAAGGATGATTTTGTTGCCTTTGATGCTTTATTCCGGAAGTATTCCAAAAAACTTTACGCTTTTTCACTGAGCATAACCCGCGATTCTTTTGCTGCAGAAGAAATAACACAGCTTGTCTTTCTGAAAGTCTGGGAGAAAAGGACACTAATCGATCAACATCTTTCTTTTAAATCATTTCTTTTTTCGATTACCTATAATGAAACAATTTCATGGCTTCGCAAAGAAAAATCGGAAAAGAGAAGGATTAGTGAATTTATTCGGACTTCTGGCTCGCTAACCAACGAAACAGAACAAACCATCGAGTTCAAAGATATCGTTGGATTTGCAGCGCAACTGATTGACGAACTCCCGGAAAAGAGAAAACAAATCTTTATTTTAAGTCGAGAGCAGGGCTTCTCAAACAAAGAAATTGCGCTGAAACTTGGTGTTTCGGTAAAAACGGTAGAAAACCAAATGACTGCGGCGTTGAAGTACCTTCGTGAGAGATTGGGAAAACATGAAATTCTGGGGTCTCTGTTTTATTTTCTGATGTTTTATTAATTTTTTTTTCTTCCGGATAGGGGTTTGCTGTCATTGATTTCGTAGTATAGTAAAAGAACTAAGAATTACTGATGAACCGCAGACACATTCAAGACTATTTGGAGGGAAAAATTCCCGATTCAGAAATGAATGAAATCCGGGAATGGCTGAAGAATCCCGAAAACGATACTGAATCCCGAAATTTTTTAGGTGAAATATGGGCAAATTCGGATATCCGTATGGTTGGTGCAGAACCCGATTTTGAACAAATGCTTCATCAGGTTCATTCACGGATAAATGAACAAATGCATCGGAAACTGTCTGCCAAGTCTCAATCTGAAGGGGTGATTCGCAGGTTTTACAATACATTTTCAAAGATTGCGGCGATCCTGGTCATCCCACTTTTATTGCTTTCTGGTTATTTTTACTTCCATTCGATACAAAATTATTCATCGGTTGCGTCATCCGCTGTCAGAGAAATATATACCAAACCCGGAACCCGTACTAAAATAGAGTTGTCTGACGGAACGCTTGTTTGGTTAAATGATGGAACAACCTTTAGGTATCCGGAGTCTTTTTCAGGTAAAAAGCGCGAGGTATTCGTCGACGGAGAAGCATATTTTGATGTCAGATCTGATCTTGAAAATCCGTTTGTGGTCAATAATCCTATGATGACTACTGTAGTAACCGGTACTCATTTCAATCTTCATGGCTACTCAGCTGACAATTATTTTGAGGTAACTCTGCAAGAAGGAAAAGTTACTCTGGAGCGCAATAGCCAAAAGTTGGTGATGAAACCAGGCGAACAAGTTCAGTTTGATTCCAGATTCGAAACCATCGTTAAAAAAGCGGTTGATCCGTTTGATGCATCTGCCTGGGTGGATGGCAAATTGATTTTTAAGGATGAGAAACTGACTACCGCGATCAAAAAACTAGCAAGGTGGTATAACGTAGAAGTCATCATATCAGAACCGGAGATTGACAGTTATCTGCTGACCGGCACTATTCAGGACGAAAAACTGGATCAGACCCTGAATATGATTTCCCTAGCCCTCCCTGTAAAATTTGAGTTTAAAAAGGAAAATAATCCAACGAAAATCCAGCGAACGATCTATATGACAAAAAAATAGAAAAGGCCGGCAGGAATTTCGCAGATTCACTGTCGGCCCAAATAAATGATAATAATTAATCGCTTTAAATTTATGAAAAAGATGTTAAAACAGATCGTTCCCTGGCGTAATTCCACGGGAACGAAGAAAATGATGCTTTACATGAAACTAACCTTTGCTGTGATTCTGATCGCTGCCATGCAAACGCTGGCAGGAGTTTCTTATTCTCAGACAACAACTTTGTCAATTAACATGAAGAAAGTGCCGTTACAAGCCGTTCTTCAACAGGTTGAAGATCAGTCGGAGTTTTATTTTTTATACAGCCGTACGGTTGTTGATGTTGACCGTACGGTTGATGTGCAGTTTAAAGATGCCAGAATTACTGATGTGCTGACTGTCTTATTTCGCGGTACCGATGTTGCCTACAAAGTGGACGGAAGACAGATCATCCTGTCCAGGAAATCGGAAGTTGCTGAAGTTGAAGTACAGCAGCAGAAAACGGTAACGGGTAAAGTAACCGACTCGTCAGGCGGAGTGTTGCCCGGAGTTTCAGTAGTTGTAAAAGGAACAAATACCGGTAATATTACCGATGCCGCCGGAAATTATGCGATTTCAAATGTGCCGGCCAATTCGGTTCTGCAGTTTTCGTTTGTTGGTATGAAAACTCAGGAGGTTGCAGTTGGCAACAAAACAACGATTAATGTTACCCTCTCGGAAGATGCAATTGGTATTGAGGAGGTTGTAGCTATCGGTTACGGCACGCAGAAAAAAGTAAACCTGACGGGCGCAGTGAGCCAGATTACTTCAGAAAATTTTAAAGATCGGCCTGTCACTCAGATCACTCAGGCTTTGCAGGGAGTTATTCCGAACCTGAATGTCACCTTTGGTTCGGGAAAGCCGGGGACAAGCGGAACATTGAATATTCGCGGGAATACCTCTATCAACGGAGGATCGCCTCTTGTTCTGGTTGATGGTATTCCAGGCACACTCGACCGGATTAATGTGAACGACGTTGAGTCGGTTTCTGTTCTGAAAGATGCTTCTGCGTCGGCCGTTTACGGAGCAAGGGCTGCATTTGGGGTAATTCTGGTTACCACTAAGAAAGCAAAAGCAGGAACATTAAAGGTTACATATTCAACCAATTTCGGAGTAACGACTCACAGTACAAATACTGATTTTATTACATCGGGATACTGGAATGCGAAAATTAACGACGACGCTATGTATAATGCGCTGGGGTATAAAGCCACAAAGTATTCGGACGAAGATTATGAAGAACTTCTGGCTCGTGTAAATGACAAAACGGAAGATCCTTCGCGCCCGTGGGTTGTTGTGAAGCAGAACTCAAGCGGAAAAGATATGTACCGTTACTACGGAAACTTCGATTGGTTTAATTATTTCTACAAGGAGTATCGGCCCAAACAGGATCATAATGTTACAATTTCGGGGGCAAACGAAAAAACTCGGTACATGATGTCAGGAGCCTATTCCAAAGAAACCGGGATCTTCAATATCAGGCCTGACGAGTTTCAACGGTATAATATGAGGACCAAGATTGAAACTGATGTGTACAAGTGGTTAACTGTCAGTAATAATACTCATATGTTCAAATCATCATACGATTGGTTTGGGTTCTCTGAAAACTTTAAGGCCGTATCAGGTGACGTGAGTACTTATGAGGCAGGATACCATTATCAGGCGGCCTATGTTCCCCGAAATCCGGACGGAACCTTGACCGGATACACCGGAATCAACAGTTATCCGATGGGGTATGGTCTGCATATTGCGCTGGAAGAGGGGAAAATGAAAGGCTACAGCAACGGAACCGAACTGACCACCACTTCTGAAGCTAATTTTAAAATTACAAAAGCATTTACAGTAACCGGAAGTT
>JAEUSS010000549.1 GCA_016788685.1 Prolixibacteraceae bacterium
TCATTAAAATTAAAAGCTATAAAAAAACAGACCGTTTCAAAGCTAGCTTTGAAACGGTCTGTGAATCTATTAATTTAGTCCTATAAATCTGTATCGCTTATTTAGGACTAGTCAAATATCCTTCTGCGTTAACAAATACGCAGAAGGATATTTTTTTTGTCAGAATCAGCCTGTCGTAATAATATTGATACTTTTTCCGGAGTATTCCCAATGCTTGTGTATGGTCTTTGTGTAAATATCTGTAATATATTCGACAATACCCCTTTTATTTTGTCTGGTATCGCAAAAGTATGGGAAACATTAAAAATGTAGCTGTTTTAATGCCGATAAAGCTTCGGTTTTTCTGTATTGTTGCAAAATTCTGTTGTTATTTGCATATGTACCCCGTTTATTTTGATGCTTTCCATAAATTAATTGTAAATTTTTGGATGTTGTGTCTGTTTTTGGTATGGTTGTTTTGTTTTTTGTATATTTTTGTTGTGTGGTTATTCTAAATATCGAGGATATTATAAGCAAGAAATAAACAATCAAAAATTTAAAGTTATGGCACAATTCAGATTTAGAGCACTTGAAGAAGTTCTTACAAGAAAACCAGTAACCGTTAAACGTGAGGAAAATCTGGTTTCTGACTTTTACGGAATGCGTGTATTTGATCGTCCGAAAATGAAGAAATACTTATCGAAAGAGGCTTACAAAGCGGTAATTGATGCAGTTGACAACGGAACCCCCATTGATCGTAAGATGGCCGATCAGGTCGCACAGGGAATGAAAGCCTGGGCCTTGGAAAACGGTGCCACACACATCACCCACTGGTTTCATCCATTGACTGACGGTACAGCTGAAAAGCACGATGCTTTTGTTGTTCACGGTGAGAATGGTTCGGTTGTTGAAGCTTTATCCGGTTCAATGCTGGCTCAACAGGAGCCCGATGCTTCTTCATTCCCCAGCGGCGGTATTCGTCAGACTTTCGAAGCTCGTGGTTATACAGCATGGGATCCCTCATCTCCCGCATTTATTGTCGACAATACGTTAACCATTCCGACGATCTTTATTTCGTATACCGGCGAAGCGCTCGACTATAAAACTCCGCTTTTAAGAGCCATTGCTGCTGTTGATAAGGCTGCGACTGAAGTTTGCCAGATGTTTGATAAAAATGTTACCAAAGTAAATGCGAATTTAGGTTGGGAACAGGAGTACTTCCTGGTTGATGAGGCCTTATTTATGGCCCGTCCGGACCTGATGCTGACCGGTCGTACTTTGATGGGACACTCTGCCTCAAAAGATCAGCAGTTGGATGACCATTATTTCAGTTCAATCCCGACACGTGTGTTCCGTTTTATGGAAGATCTGGAGAATGAAGCATATAAATTGGGCATTCCGGTAAAAACCCGTCACAACGAGGTTGCTCCCAACCAGTTTGAGCTTGCTCCGATTTACGAAGAAATGAACCTGGCCAACGATCATAACCAGATGATCATGGACTTGATGAAAAAAATTGCCCGCCGCCATAACTTTGCAGTGCTTTTTCATGAAAAACCATTTTCTGGCATCAATGGCTCCGGAAAACACAACAACTGGTCGCTGACAACCGATACAGGAGTGAACCTGTATTCTCCGGGGAAGAACCCCAAGTCAAACTTACAGTTCCTCACTTTTGTAATTAACACGATCAAGGCATTGCATGTCAATCAGGATATGTTGCGTGCGAGCATCCTGACAGCACAGAACACACACCGCCTGGGGGCCAACGAAGCTCCGCCGGCAATTATTTCAGCTTTCCTCGGAACTGAAATCAGCACCATGCTCGATATGATGGAAGAAGCTGTGGTGGATCGTAAAATGACTCCGGATGAAAAAACAGCCCTCAAATTAAATATTGGCCGTATTCCTGAAATTATCCTGGACAATACAGACCGTAACCGGACTTCGCCATTTGCTTTTACCGGAAACCGTTTCGAATTCCGCGCCGTAGGTTCCTCAGCAAACTGTGCTTCGGCCATGATTGCCCTGAACACAGCTGTGGCCGACCAGCTGGTTAAATTCAAGATTGAAGTAGATGCTCTGGTTGAAAGCGGTGTGAAAAAAGATGAGGCAATCTTCCAGGTACTGAAAAAACTGATCATTGAATCAAAACCAATCCGCTTTGATGGTAACGGTTACAGCGATGAATGGAAAGCGGAAGCTGCCAGGCGCGGGCTGACCAACATCACCAGCGTTCCGACTGCGCTGGAAGCTCTTCATGACAAGCGGGTTATTGAAATGTACCAGAAAGCCGGAGTTTTAAGCGAACGCGAAATCGAAGGCCGTATTGAAGTGGAGCTGGAAAAATACACCAAAAAGATTCAGATCGAATCACGTGTTTTGGGTGATCTGGCAATCAACCACATCGTTCCGACAGCCATTCAGTACCAGACTATGCTTCTGGAAAATGTCAAAAACCTCAAACTTGTTTTTGACGAAGAAGAGTATACGATGCTTGCGGAAGGCCGCTTGATACTGATCCGCGAAATTGGCGGACATGTGTCAAACATCAAGGCCAAGGTGAGAGATATGATCGAAGCCCGCAAGGTGGCCAACGAGATTGAGTCAGAAAAACAAAAAGCTTATGCTTACGAAGGTACTGTCAGACCTTACCTGGACGACATCCGTTACCACATCGACAAGCTCGAAATGATCGTTGACAACGAATTGTGGCCATTACCCAAATACAGAGAACTTCTGTTTACCCGCTAGTCTGTTATACGATCTGCGTTATAGTGAACAGCTTTCGGTTTCTGCCGGAAGCTGTTTTTTTTCGGAGTTAGCAGGTTCCACCGGGGAAAAACTCTTTTCCTGAAATTTTAACCAACCTGATAACTCCGAAAATCGTAATTTCGGCTTTCGAAAACCAGAGATTTATGAAGATCAAAATGTTTCTGCTGATTATTGTTGCCGCTCTGAATGTAACCTGTTCGGTAAACAGACGGATAACCGAAGCTAATTCCTCATTCGCCCGGCTAGAATATTATGCAGCATCGGAAAAATACAGGCAAGCCAGTTCAATGACACGCAACAAAGTTCAGAAAGCGCAACTCTGCTTTATGCTGGCCGAAAGCTACCGGCATCTGGGCGACTACACTAAAGCTGCTGTCTGGTACAAAAATGCAATACGTTCCGGCTTTAAAGACGAATCGGTTGAATTGCGCTACGCCGATGCCTTACGCAGTGGGGGCAAATTAGCGGAAGCAGAACCCATTTACGAAGCAGAACTGAAAAAAAATCCCGGCAGTAAATGGGCTGCCAACGGAATTGAGTCCATCCGCCGCACA
>JAEUSS010000565.1 GCA_016788685.1 Prolixibacteraceae bacterium
AAAAAGAACTTTGGCAATTATTCTTGGAGGAGGACAGGGATCCAGGTTATCCCCGCTGACAGAGAACAGGTCGAAACCTGCCGTGCCAATTGCCGGGAAGTACCGTTTGGTTGACATTCCGATATCCAACTGCATCAATTCCGACATTGACCGGATATTTGTACTGACGCAGTTCAATTCAGCTTCGCTGAACAAGCACATCGGTAATACATACACATTCGGACATTTCAGCGATTCGTTTGTCGATATCCTGGCTGCCGAGCAAACTCCTGACAATAAGAATTGGTTTCAGGGCACAGCTGATGCTGTTCGTCAGTGCATGCACCATTTTGTAAACTACGAATTCGAATATGCGCTTATTCTGTCGGGCGATCAGCTGTATCAGATGAATTTCAATCAAATGATTGATGCGCATATTGCTGCCGGAGCTGAAATTACACTGGCAACACTTCCGGTCAATGCCAAAGAAGCTCCTGAATTTGGTATCCTGAAATCAAATTCAGAAAATCTGGTTACTGAATTTATCGAAAAACCGGATGCTTCGCTGCTTCCTGAATGGAAATCACCGGTCAGCGAAGAGATGGAGAAGGAAGGTAAACTGTATCTGGCATCGATGGGGATTTATGTGTTCAACCGCGATCTTTTGGTTGAGCTGATGAATGCAAAAGACACCAAAGACTTTGGAAAGGAAATTATTCCGCAGTCAATCAGCGATCATAAAGTTTTAAGCTATCAGTACGAAGGATACTGGACTGATATCGGTAACATCGATTCGTTCTATGAAGCCAATCTTGGATTGACTGATGATATTCCGAAGTTTAACCTTTTCGACAACTCTCAGATTGTGTATACCCATGCCCGGTTGTTGCCTCCATCCAAAATTTCGGGAACAACCATCGAAAGAACTGTAATCTCCGACGGTTGCATTATCCATGCCAGCCGCATCGAACATTCGGTCATCGGCATCAGGGCGCGAATCGGAAAAGGAACTACCATTGAGAATTCGTACATCATGGGTAACGATTATTACCAGAACCTGGATGAGATTGATGAAAGCCACAATGGCAGAAAAATAATGGGCATTGGCGAAAACTGTTACCTGAACAACTGTATCGTTGATAAAAACGTTTACATCGGGAACAACGTTCGGGTAAACGGAGGTTCGCACTTACCAGATTTAAATGATCCGCTTTATTCGGTAAAAGATGGCATCGTGGTGATTAAAAAAGGCGCGGTTCTGCCCGACGGATTTGTCATTTAGGTTTATTTCAAGTAATCTTCAGGCTGCCATAACTCCCCCAAAATAGTGGGTTATGGCAGCTTTTTCTTTGCATGCAAATGTTGCCTGGAATATGAGGTTTATAGAAAGAAGCTCAACAAAAAAGCGGGCTCATTCTTTAAGAGTGAGCCCGATCTTTGTTCGTTTTATCTGTCAACTTTCTTATCGTTTCATCAGAAACTTGGTGGTCCCGATGTTGTTCCCGTCGGCAAAAACATCGACCGTATATTCGCCGGGCTGAAATTCGGCGCCTGCATTGTCCCAGAAAATATTTACCGGTAACTCATTGCCTTCGTAGGTCACCTCACGTTTGGCCGAATACGGAATTTTCAGATCTTCAAACTGAAACAAGTCGTTTGGCGATTTCTGAAACAACACCTGATTAGGTTTTAGAATCCGGACATAAATTACTTTTTCTCCGCGTGGAGCCGTGATATTTTTGCTCAGTACAAAACTAACCCTGATTTGTTCGGCGCGTCGTGCGCTTTCAGCATCTTTTCCCCGGTTGTTTATACCTGTTGCAACCAATTGAACGGCTTCCAGTTGAGCGGCCATTTTTATTTTTTCCTGAAGGCGTTCCTTTTCTTTCTCAAGCTGAACGTTTTTGGATTCTGATTGCGCATAGTTCTCTTTCACCTGTATGTTCTCGGCCATCAGCTTTTTGTTCCGGCGGTTGAGCGAATCAACCTGGAAGATGTAGTTCTTCATGATGCCGCGAAGGGTGGTTACTTCCTGCCGGTACCGCGCTATTTCATCGTAACTTACTTTTTTCACCTGGCCGACTTCGAGCAGCAAGTCTTTTACTTTTGTTTGTGCTCCTTC
>JAEUSS010000577.1 GCA_016788685.1 Prolixibacteraceae bacterium
CGCGGATCCGTCAGGAAATTGCCATCGATGATTTTAACCGGATTTATGAACAACTGATCGGCTCCACAACTTCTGAACGGATGATGATGAAAGGAATGGAATCGATTCGTATCGAAATGATTGTGCCGGCAGTCATCTTCATCAGGCTGATTCTGGAGAAGCTGAACATCCGGAAAATATACCAAACCGACTTTGCTCTGCGCGAAGGTGTTTTATACGAACGTATTTTCAACTAAATTTGAGCATTCATTTTCAGGTTAAAAACACAATCTATGTCAAAAATATTAGTCATCGACGACGAACGGAGCATTCGGAATACCCTAAAAGACATTTTAGAATTTGAAAAATACCAGGTTGAACTGGCCGAAGATGGGTTTAAAGCCATCGAACTGATGAAATCAACCGATTTTGATGTCGTGCTTTGCGACATTAAAATGCCGGGAATGGATGGCATCGAAGTTCTGCAAAAGATCGAAGAAATAAAACCCGACACGCCGGTGGTGATGATTTCGGGCCACGGAAATATCGACACGGCAGTGGAATCGATCAAAAAAGGAGCCTTTGATTTTATTGAAAAACCGCTCGACCTGAACCGCCTGCTGATAACGTTACGCAACGCGATGGACAAATCGAGCCTGATTACGGAAACCAAAGTATTGCGGAAAAAGGTAAATAAACGCTTTGATATTGTGGGCAACTCGCCGGCAATACAAAAGGTAAAAGATATGGTCGACCGGGTTGCACCAACCGATGCAAGGGTTTTAATCACCGGATCGAATGGTACAGGGAAAGAACTCGTTGCCCGTCGGCTGCATGAAAAAAGCAACCGGTCTGAAGGTCCGTTCATTGAAGTCAACTGCGCCGCAATACCATCAGAATTAATTGAAAGTGAATTGTTTGGACATGAAAAAGGCGCTTTCACCTCAGCCGTTAAACAACGAAAAGGAAAGTTTGAACAGGCTACCGGAGGAACTATTTTTCTGGATGAAATCGGAGACATGAGCCTTTCGGCCCAGGCCAAGGTACTCCGGGCTTTGCAGGAAAGCGTGATCACCCGGGTTGGCGGCGATTCGCAGATCAAAGTTGACGTTCGGGTGGTGGCTGCAACCAACAAAAACCTGACCCGCGAAATCGAAATGAACAGTTTCCGCGAAGACTTGTATCACCGGCTAAGTGTTATCCTGATTCATGTTCCGACCCTAAGCGAACGAATAGAGGACATCCCGGTTTTGTGCGATTATTTTATCGACCTGATTTGCACCGAATACGGCATCCCATTGAAATCAATTGAAAATGATGCCGTAAGTGAGCTGCAAAAAATGCCCTGGACCGGTAACATCCGTGAATTCAGGAATGTAATTGAACGCCTGATTATTTTGTGCGACAAAACCATCACCAAAGATGATGTGTTAAGCTATGCCGTTCCGCGGTAATAAGCACCGACTTTCGGACTTAAAAACAAATTCTTATGAAACTTTACGGTGTGCTCATTCTGACTTTGCTGTTCAGTTTAAAAGCTGTTTCTCAGCCGAAAACGACAGCTCTTCCTCAGCCCGTCAGATCCGGCGGAATGCCCTTGATGGAAGCCCTGGATCAACGTTGTTCAACCCGTGAGTTTGCACCCGCCGAACTTCCGGAGCAATTATTATCCAACTTGCTGTGGGCGGCATGGGGCATCAACCGCGATGAAAGCGGTAAACACACCGCCCCATCGTCGAACAACAAACAGGAAATTGACATTTATGTGGTGAAAGCCAATGGTGTATTTCGATTTATCCCAAAGGGCCATTTGCTTGAACTAATTTCGGATGATGATTTACGCTCGTTCTGCGGGAAACAGGATTTTGTGGCCTCCGCTCCGCTCAACCTGGTTTATGTAGCCGATCTGGACCGGACCGACCAGAAAGATTATTCGGCTGAGCCGGTGGCTTCATACTCAAATGTTGGTTTTATTGCCCAGAATGTTTACCTGTTCTGCGCTTCCGAAGGATTGGGAACGGTCGTCCGGGGCTGGATCGACAAAGAAACACTTCAGGCAAAACTGCAGCTAAAGCCCGGCCAGAAGATCATCCTGGCGCAAACCGTCGGGTTCCCGAAAAAATAAAATCCGGATCATAAAGAACAAGTTGCAAACAAGTCTGTAATTAAGTTGTTATAATCAAAAGGCTGTTGGGAAACAGGCGAAAAGATTATAAATAAACTCTGATTGCGGGTAGTTTGCGTTATGTCATGGCGTGCAAAAATTTTGAATCCGATTTAAAATTTATACTATCCGTTAATCAGAGTTTCTTTGTTTTTATAACACTTCAGCGCATTGGGCAGCACTTTGGGCAGCACTTTGGTCTACATTCCGGAAAAGTCGGAAAACCAACAAAAAACCAGCCGGATACTGATTCCGGAAAAATATTTATTCCCATCCCAAAAAGACTGTTCTGTTGCCGTTTTTCCTGAGGCATTTACTCACTCGCCTTCCAATTTTTCACAATTACATGCAACAATATATGTGCTAACCATTTTACACGTTTCAGCGAAAAAGAATTCGAGCTATATTTACAGAAGTATAATGTATATCAATAGTCCATGGTCAAACTAAAATCACCCAAACGGATTTTAAATACAAAGTTTATTCCTGTATATCTTTTCCTGATTATTTCAGCCGGACTATTCTTCCTGATGGGTTATCCGGAAGTCGCATCGAAAGGTCCGTTTTCAAGGCATTCATACCGGCAGGGCGACAGCTACGCGTTTGCACTGAATTACTATTACGAGAACAATAAATTTATGGAACCGTCGGTTCTGTGTGTCTGCGAAGAAAAAGGAGGCAAAACAGTCAGCGAGTTTCCGGTATTGTATTATCTGACCGCGAAAACCTGGCAATTAACCGGAGTAAGTCCTTTGGTTTTGAGGCTCATCAACCTGGCAATTCTGTTTATCGGATTATTCTGCCTCTACAAACTTTCGTTTGAAATATTGCGGGATCATTTCTGGGCTTCAACCGTTAGTCTTTTAATGTTTTCGTCACCTTTACTCGGTTTCTACGGATTCAATTTTATACCCAACACACCCGCACTTGGATTTGCGCTTATAGCAAGCTACTATTCGTATAAGTACCACACTTCATCAAAAGTCCGTTTTTTACTGCTTGCCACAATTCTGTTTACCCTTGGCGCTCTGATAAAAATCTCAAGCCTTTTCGCTTTTCTGGCCATTAATGCGGTCCTTTTTATCCGCAATATTCGTCAGGTAAAACAAAAGCCCCGGGCGTTGCTGTTGCAGCTCGCCTCTGCTGTTTTTGTATTTGCCCTCGTATCGGGCTGGTATCTCTTTGCCAAAGACTACAATTACAGAAACCTGGACGGACTGTTCAGACAGGACATTATCCCGATATGGGATTTAAGTTCCGAACACGTTCAGCGCATAAAAGATTCGGCGTACACCAACACGATCATCTACTTTTTAAATCCTGTAGCGCTAATTGCATTAGCCGTATTTTTTATCACTTCGGTAATATTCCGGAAGAAAACAGACCAAACTCTGCTCGCAATAACAACGATATTGTTAGCAGGAATCATTCTGTTTATCCTTCTGTTTTTCGACGGAATGGATGACCACGAATATTTCCTGATCGATGTTACCGTCATTATACCGGCCGTAACAATCACGTTTTTAACGACATTGAAGAATTTATCGCCGGGACTTTACCATTCAGCATCCCTGCGGTTTTCGGCGTTTATTCTGTTGCTTTTTTCCCTGAATTACAACATGGTCATGACAAGGGTCCACTACAACCCTCACGATAAACTGGTTACCCGGAATATTCCGTTGCCAAACCGCGTCATGGAATATTGGAAATGGGCATACTGGGACTGGGAAATTAAACTAAAAAGATACGAAGGAATCGTTCCGTACATCCGGAATTTAGGAATCCGGTTTGAAGACAAAATTATTTCCATACCCGACGAATCGCCCAACCGGACGCTTACCCTACTGCACCAGAAAGGATTTACAGATTATCATTACTGGAACAACTATGAGGGAATCAGGAGGACTCAGCGGAAAATTGAACTTGGCGCCAAATACCTGATTGTGCAGGGAGATGAAAACCTGCTTCGGGAAGATGTGGCTCCGTTCACCCAAAACCTGATCGGAGAATATAATGGCATCAGAATTTATAAGCTATCCGGAGAATGATATATTTACAAAACAAAAGATAACTGATGGACTCAGGAAAAAAAATATCCGTTATTGTGCCCTGTTTCAACGAGGAAGAAGGTTTGGAAACGTTTCACCAAACGCTGATCCGATTCTTGCCAGACCAATATCACTATGAAATTATTTATGTGAACGATGGCAGTACCGACCGTACCCTTCAGGTTATTTTAAACCTCACCGGGAACAATCCGGCAATCAGGTACATTTCTCTTTCCAGGAATTTCGGCCACCAGAATGCCCTGAAAGCAGGCTACGATTTTGCATCGGGCGATTGCGCCATCAGTATTGATGCCGATTTGCAACATCCGCCGGCTGTAATTCCTGAATTAATCAGAAAATGGGAAGAAGGTTTTGAAATTGTGAATACTTCCCGGAATGATCACCCCAACACGACTTATACCAAAGCCATATCCTCCCGGCTTTTTTATCAGCTGATGAGGAAACTGTCTGACATTGAAATTGAAAACGGGATGGCCGACTTCAGGCTAATTGACCAAAAAGTACTGCAACAGCTGAAACTTTTCCCGGAAAACTTCCTGTTTTTCCGAGGAATCATACCCTGGATGGGATTCAAACAAACCATTGTGCAATTCAATGCAAACGAACGATTGGCCGGATCGACCAAATACACGCTCCGGAAGATGCTGAAATTTGCCGTTACCGGAATTACGGCATTCAGCGTAAAACCTCTGCGACTGTCGATTTATCTCGGTTCAGCATTCGCATTTCTCGCCTTTCTGTACGGCCTGTACGTTACCTACATTTACGTCTACACCGACAAGGCCATAACAGGCTGGACTTCAATCATCCTGAGCATCCTGCTGGTGGGCGGCATCAACCTGCTCATGCTCGGCATCATCGGCGAATACCTGGGGAAGCTCTTTATGGAAAACAAACGGCGACCCAATTACCTGATTTCGGAAACGAACCTGGATATTTTCCCCGCGCAAAACCATCGGACAAACATCTAAATAAAAGCTCAGCCCCCTAACCTGCTACTCATAATGGAAAAAGGACAACAAACTCTCCTCGATTATTTCGAAAACACTGCTAATCAGCGTGACAAATGGAAACGCCGGAACAGTTTTTATCAGAAAACCATTGAACGGCAGTTTGCTTTTATTATTCCGGAAGGCTCAACGGTACTTGAACTTGGTTGTTCAACCGGAGATTTGCTGAATGCTGTCCGACCGGCCCGCGGCATCGGGGTCGATTTTTCGCCCACAGCCATATCAATTGCCCGCCAAAAATATCCGCACCTCGAATTTCAGGTAGCCGACGCGCTTGTTTTCAGCACAGAACCGGCCCCCGACTACGTCATCGTTTCTGATCTGATCACTTCGCTTTGGGATGTTCAGATCTTTTTCAGGCAGCTGAAAAGTTACGTTTCACCTCGTACCAAGATCATCATTTCAAGCTACAACTACATTTGGGAGCCGGTTCTCAACCTCGGAGAAGTTCTGGGACTAAAGGCCAGACAGCCACTCCAGAACTGGCTGACGATCAAAGACATTGCCAACGTGTTCCGCCTCGAAGGTTTCGAGATTATTAAAGTCGAACGGAAATTGCTTTTCCCGAAATACATTCCGGGCATCAACCTGTTGTTAAACAAGCTACTGGCCAACCTGCCCGGGATAAATAAACTTGATCTCATTCAGTTTATCTCCGCCCGACCGGTGTATGCTGATCTCAAAGACTTTTCGGTAAGCATTGTGATCCCGGCCCGGAATGAAAAAGGAAACGTGGAAAATATCATTAAGCGGACGCCCGCCTTCGGCTCGCGCCAGGAGTTTATTTTTATCGAAGGGCACTCGGGCGACGGCACCTACGAAGAAATGCTCCGGGTACAAAGAGCCTATCCGGAAACCGACATCAAAGTCATGAGACAAACGGGAAAAGGAAAAGGTAATGCCGTGCGCGAAGCCTTCGACACGGCCACCTGTGACGTTCTGATGATTCTGGATGCCGACCTGACAACACCGCCCGAAGATATGCCCAAATTCTACCAGGCTTTGCGCAGCAACAAAGGCGAATTCATCAACGGATGCCGGTTGGTTTACCCAATGGAAAAGGGAGCAATGCGTTTCCTGAATCACCTTGGAAATATTTTCTTCGGATGGTTTTTCTCTTACCTGCTCGGGCAACGGCTGAAAGACACCTTGTGCGGCACCAAAGTTCTTTTCCGGACCGACTACCAAAAGATTATTGCCAACCGGAAGTATTTCGGAGATTTTGACCCGTTTGGCGACTTCGACCTGCTTTTTGGCGCGGCCAAACTGAACCTGAAAATTACGGAAGTACTTGTGCGATACCGCGACCGCGAATACGGATCAACGCAAATAAACCGCTTCAGTCACGGGTGGCTGCTGATAAAAATGAGCCTTTTTGCCGCCCGGAAAATCAAGTTCAAATAACATATCCCGATGAAGCCACTTAAACAAAAACTAATCCTTTCAATATTTCCGTTGCTCATTGTCTTTTGGGGCATTTTTTTGCTGTTTTTTTTCGACCCGTTTTATTCCCGATCTTCCGATCCTGAATTTCCTTATCTGATAAACGGACTGAACTGTGCAACCCTCAACTTCAGCTACATTGGGCATACCGACCATCCCGGCACCCCGTTCCAGGTCTACAACGGAATCATCGTCCGGATTACCCATTTACTTTCAGGCAACGGAAATATCGCACAGGACGTTTTTGCCCGCCCCGAACATTACCTGAATGCTATCTGGATATCAATGATACTGCTTCAGGCCGCACTGGTTTTTGTGGCCGGAATATCCGGGTTCAGAAGAAAGATCCCGTTCTGGCAAATTGCTTTCCTGCAGGCCGGCTTTTTATTCAACGATGTCCTGCTGTGGCTTTTTTCCCGGGCAACCCCCGATCATTTTTTCATGATTACAGCTTTGCTTTTCATTATCGTTTACCTGAAATACGGATATAAAAACAGTTTCCCGCAAAAATTTGCATTATGGAGCGGAGTGACGATGGCTTTGGGGCTGGCCACCAAGTTCAACTTCCTGCCGGTCCTTTTTCTTCCCTTGTTCCTGATCGGGACCTACAGGAACCGACTGATTTACATCGCCTCGGGCATCGTTTCGTTTTTTATTTTTATCGCTCCGGTCATCACTAAACTGGATGAGTTTTCCCGCTTTATCTCCGGCATATTCAGGCACGACGGGTTGTACGGAAGCGGAGAATCGAACGTACTGAATCTCCGGAAAATGACCGAAAGTACACTCGACATTTCCAGAGTGAATCCGGAACTTTTGGTGCTCGTTTCCGCTTTGCTGGTACTCATCGTCATCGCGGTCCGGAGAAAAGAAAAAAAACACGTGTTTTTATTTGCCGGATTTCTTTTCATCATGGTCCTTCAAATCCTGATGGTTTCCAAGCATTTCAAAAACTATTATCTGGTCCCTGTTTTTACGATGTATGGCTTCATGTTTTTCATGATTTCGCTTTTCGTTTCAGAAATAATGAAAAAGAAAAGCCAGCTGTTACTGGTCTGTAACATTCTGTCGGTTCTGTTTATCATCAGCACAGTTGCAAAAACAACCCGCGATTATCCGGCTATTGTGCAACAAATCGGACAACGGAACGAGATACGCACGTTTGTTAATGCAAACATCCCGAAAACAGATTACTGGTTTATTGAACCAACCTGGGAAAGCGGACCGCATGTTGAAAACGCTGTCGTTTACGGACTGAGTTATTGTGCCCACCGGGACAAATACCTTCCGCAACTGCTGGCCTTTAACCCGAATGTTATCACTTACGAAGGAGTCAACGAACAGGTGAAATTGTGGCGAGGAGCAGCCGTAAGTCTCGACAGCGTGGTGGCAACCGGACGAAACATCCACATTTATTCCACTCCTGAAAGGCATGCGTCTGTTTTGCTGCAAATGACAACGGCTGCCGCTGACCGAAACAATCTTCAGCTTTCAGTCGACACCATTTTCTCCGACAGCGAAACACATAGCAGAATTATCCGGATCAGGGCGATAAATTCAAACTCCGGCTGGACTCCACTCGATGTTCTTACCGAGACCCGGCAACAAAAGATCAACGCATTCATTCACGCGATAAAAAGTACGCCTGAATGGCTTGAGGATGTAAAAGAAAAAGCTAATCAGAAGAATATTCCGCTCGATTCGATGATCTTACTGGATGCAATCTGGATGACCGATTCAGAAAAATAAGCTAAACCTCCACCCCTGTCATTTCTGCCGTTCCGGTCAGCCCAGCTGTTTTTCGGACACTGGTTGATAAACTGGTCCGTGAGATGTTGAGACGCTTTCGTATAATACAAGCCGGTCAACGGCAACGGTTCCGAAGTCGAAATCCTGAAACTCGCTAAGCACCGATTCCAATGAGTTTCGGTGTTCGAGATGTTTGACGCGGGCAATGGTCAGATGCGGTTTCAGCGGTTTCCGGTCGTATTCAAATCCGTTTTCCCGAAGCAATTCTCCCAACTGCTCATAGGCCGGCATCAACGATTCCAGGCCTTCGAGCCCCAGCCACAAAACTTTCGGACTGCGCTGATCAGGAAACACGCCGATACCTTTCAATCCGGCACGAAATCCGGAAACAGCCTGAAACGATTCATCGATTAAATTCCGGAGCGCAGCGATCCGGTCAACCGAGGTGTTTCCCAGAAAAAACAGGGTGATGTGCCAGTTTTCGTATCGGCTCCAACTGATCCGGTTCGTGTTCAACTGCCGGTCGTTTCTCCAGGTTGCAGCTTGCCTGGCTGCCACCTCCGACACCATTGGGATACCGATAAAGAGTCTTTTCATCATCACCGAAAGGGCTTTAGTGGTTGGCCTGGATGAACCGCAGCTGTTTTTCGAGTACCGAAATTTTATGCATCACAAAACCAGCTTTCAATGCGGTTTCAATCGGCTTGGAATAAATATACTCAATTTCCATCGGACGGCGGAAATCGTAATCCAGTTTCATGCTGGGTGCGTATGGTTTCATTTTGATGGTCATGTCGATCATCTGCTGCGCCAGCGATTCTTTTAGCGGCACTCCGCACTGATTGGCTCCGCGAATCACCTCCAGCATCATTTCATACGCCAGTGCGCGGGCCGATTCATCGGCGATTAACCGATCGGTGGTTGTATTCAGCACTACGGTCATCCCGTTGAATGGAACATTCCAGACCAGTTTTTGCCAGCGCGCGAAACGCAAGTCACCGGACAGCTCGGCGTGCACACCCACCTCCAGAAAATCTTCGGCTACCTGTTTCAGGATTTCAGGATCCAGCACATTGTGCGAGCCGATGATGAGCTTGCCGTAATCGAGGTGATGAATATGTCCGGGACCAATTTTATTCGAGCAGATAAAAGCCAGTCCTCCGGCCAACTGGACGCCGGGCAGGCGAGCCGAAAGAGTTTCTTCCAGCCCCAGTCCGTTTTGCAGCAAAACAACCACCGTTCCCGGATGCAAGAGCGGTTTTATCAGCTCCGGAAGCAGATGATTTCCGGTAGTTTTCAGGCAAACCAGAATCACATCACAAACGGGCATCCGGCTCACCGAAGGGTAAGCGTTGACTTCGGGTAAATGAAAATTGCCGTTTACCGAATCGACTTTTAAACCGTGCCTGTGCACGTGCTCAAAGTCACTCCTGAATAGAAAATGAACTTCATGCCCTTTTCTGGCCAGCATCCCGCCGTAAAAACCACCCAAAGCTCCTGTGCCGATTATTCCATACCTGATTGCCATATCCTGAATTGTATTTTTTGTACTCAGACAAAAATAAATACAAACCAATCACACGTTTACCTCCGGTAATCGGGCAAGCACCATTGGTAACAAAAAAATTACACCCGGGTAATTCCAGAGCTCAGCTTATCCAGCCAGATCTCCGCAAAACATAAACTTCCGGATTAGTAATTATATCGGGCAAAACGAAAACTTTTTTTATTCCCCAATGGTTCTATCAGACAAACACTTAAATTTTTAACGATGAAAATAGCCGTTCTGATTGTCCGGATACTGATGGGGCTGATGTTTGCATTCGCCTCAATTGTTGTACTTTTTAAACTTACTCCCCAGCCTGAACTAACCGGCGATGTTAAAATTTTCATGGATGGAATGAAAGCCTCCGTCTACCTGATGACTGCCGTAAAAATTATCGAACTCGTTTGTGCTGTAGCTTTTCTCTCCGGAAGATTTGTTCCCCTGGCCACGGTGGTAATCTTCCCGATCATCGTAAATATCTTTCTGTTTCACGTGTTTCTGGGGCCGGAAGGATTGCCCACTGCCATATTGCTGCTGCTCGGAAACTTATTTCTGGCCTACAACTATCGTGACAAATACAAACCCATGCTGATGCCCAGATAAATTTAAAAACTGCTTACGAGTCCGTCACTAAACCGGCGGACTCGTAACTGCTCCCGGACAAATGTTAAAAAGATGAAAATCAATTGCTGCTGAAGATATTATTTCTATTTTTGAAAGGCTCATCAAATTCACGGAGACATGAAAACAGCGGGATTTATCTTAACCATTGGGTTACTGATTTCGGGTTCATTATCGGCTCAAACGAATTTTAATTCACCGGCTCCTTCTTTCGGGTTTAAAAAAGACAGCCTGAACTTCGGGCAGTTCCGCGACCAACAGAAGTTGTACCGTTTCCCGGGACAAAGCCAGTTTCTGACAATCCCTAAAAATAAACTGTTCACCGAAGGTCCTTCGCTGGCCTGGAATCGCCCGTCGGCCCCCCGCGTGTTTCACGACCCGAATTTCCGTATGCCGGTTGTCAAACCCAATTTTCAGTCCAACATGCCGGTGATGAAACCCGACACAAGCGTCCACTATCATCTGCTCATCAAAAAGATAGGAAAACCATAACAACATCAGGCGCGGGAAACCTCAACTCCTCCGTCCTGCACAGGAAATCAACAACTACCTGAATATTTCTTTTTATTTGTTTCGGTTAAAATTATCTGATACCTTGCGTCCCCCAATCTCCGGAGAGGGAATTATCCAATCATTTATTTTAACTAAAATGAAACGAATCGCATTGTCTTTTCTGACCATCCTGCTTGTTATGGTCTTCTCGGCAAATCAAGTGTCTGCCGACATCAAACTGCCAGCTGTTTTTTGCGACAACATGGTTATGCAGCAGCAAACCGAGGCCGCCATCTGGGGCAAAGCCGGCAAAAACTCAACCGTAAAAGTCACCACTTCGTGGAATAATAAAAGCTACAGCACCAAGGCATCGGCAGAAGGAAACTGGAAACTGAAAGTTACAACACCCCAAGCCGGAGGCCCGTACGAAATTACAATAAGCGACGGGAAACCTATGAAACTGAAGAACGTTTTGATCGGCGAAGTCTGGGTTTGTTCAGGCCAGTCGAACATGGAAATGCCTACAAAAGGATTCGGAAATCAACCTGTAACGGGTTCTTCGGATGCCATTGCATTATCATCGAACCCCAACATCCGGCTTTTTACAGTCAAAAGAGCCTCTAACCTTGAAGCCCAGGACGACTTCTCCGGCGACTGGAAACTGTGTGAACCGGAAGCTGTCGGTAATTTCAGTGCCACTGCTTATTTCTTCGGACGGATGATTCAACAGGCACTCAAAGTTCCGGTCGGACTGATCTGTACGAGCTGGAGCGGCACACGCATTGAGCCCTGGATGAGCGAGAGCGGTTTTAAAAATTTCGATTGGGTAAAACTTCCGGAGAAGAAACCGGTAGAAAATCTTTCGGTGCAAACGCCTACGGTATTATTCAATGCGATGGTCAATCCCATGGTTGGATACGGCATCCGCGGAGCCATCTGGTACCAGGGCGAATCGAACCGCAAAGAACCGCAGGAATACCAGAAACTGTTGCCCGGACTCATCGAAAACTGGCGCTCGGTGTGGGGAATCGGCGATTTTCCTTTTTATTACGTCCAGATTGCTCCTTTCGACAATAAAACAAACGGCCTCAGCTCAGCCTATCTGCGCGAAGCCCAGCTTAAAGCCTCCAACGCACTGCCCAACATCGGAATGGCTTGCATCATGGATGCCGGAGAAAAAGAGTGTATTCATCCGGCTAACAAAGAAGCAGCAGGCAAACGGCTGGCTTTGCTGGCTATGGCGCAGGCCTACGGCATAAAGGGTATTGCATGCCAAAGCCCGGTACTGAAAGAAATGAAAATTACAGAAGGCGTTGCCAAACTAACGTTCGATCGTGCACCGCTCGGATTAACCTCCTACGGCAAAGACCTGAAATGTTTTGAAGTGGCCGGAGCTGACAAACAGTTCTATCCGGCTGAAGCCTCCATTTCAGGATCAAACATTACCGTAAAATCAGCTTCAGTTAAAGAGCCGGTAGCGGTTCGTTACGCATTTAAGGATTTTATTGTCGGCGATTTATTCAGCACCGAAGGGCTGCCTGTGTCGTCATTCCGCACCGACGAGTGGGAAATCGAAAAATAAAGAATAACCGAATCTTCAGTAAAAACAACAAAACCTCTGTCTTCAAACAGGGGTTTTGTTATTTACATACTCCTGAACGATCAGCTAATCGTTTTGAAGCGCCCTGACCCGGGAAACCAAAAGCGTAATGCCGATACCAAAAACGCCGATCACAGCGAAAGAATAACGCAATCCTGCCGCTTCCGAAATGTATCCGATCAAAGGCGGCCCCATCAGAAAACCAAGGAAACTAACGCTTGAAACAGTTGCCAAAGCGATGCCAGGCGGAACTTTGCTGTGCCTTCCGGCGGCGCTGTATACAGTTGGAACAATGCTTGAAACCCCCAGTCCGACCACCATAAAGGCAATGGTGCTTGGAATGAGATAAGGAAAAAATACAGCGGTAAACAAGCCCGAAGAAATCATCACTCCGCAGATTTGTAAAAGGCGTTTACGCCCGATCTTAGAAATCAGATAGTCGGCAACAAATCTTCCGGTTGCCATCATGATCATAAACGATGTATAACCCAGAATAACCAGAGAGGAAGGCGCTTTGACTACGTCTTTAAAATAAACGCCGCTCCAGTCGAACATGGCCCCCTCACTGGCCATGCTGCAGAAACCGATGATTCCGAGCTGAAGCAGTATTCCGTCAGGTTTGTTAAAAAACTTACGTTTGGGTTCGTCCGGGTTTGTTCCGGGTTTTCCTTTTACCAGAAACGGATAATTGAACCAGACAATAATCCCGACAATCAGGATAACAGTCAGAAAATGCCAGTACGGAGCAACTTTCAGGTTGATCATGAGCAGTCCGATAAGCGCCCCGGTGAAACCAGCCAGGCTCCACCCTCCATGGAACGAAGCCATAATGGGACGCTGAAACAGACGTTCGGTAGATACGCCTTGCGTATTAATGGAAATGTTGCACAGGTTTCCGGCCAACCCGAACAGAAACAAGGCGATAGTCAGCTGCCAGCCTTCTCTGGCCAAGCCAACATTACTCAGGCACAACGCATAAACCGGAAGAGCAAAAAGCAATACCTTGTGGCTGCCAAAACGGGTAACCAGTCTTCCGGAAAAAGGCATCATCAGGAATTGCCCAACAGGCAAAGCAAATAAGATACTGCCCAACATGGCATCGCTAAGGTTAAGAGCCGTTTTAATATCCGGGATACGGCTGGCCCACGATGAAAAACAGAGCCCCATGCAAAAGTATACCAGAGCCACCGCTATGCGGATTCGGTTTTTATCCGGAATCAATTCGGTCTCTATCAACTGTGTCTGAAGTTGTTGTGTCATATCGTTTTTTTCTGAACAAAAAATGTAATACTCATTCCGGATTGACCAATTCGTACCTTGCAGCGCTCTCTGTTTGCTTTTCAACCCGGCACAAAACTAGCGAAATAGTTTCTGTAACAGATTTATACAGCCGGCTTCAGGATTGAAATTAGCAATCATTTCAAAATAGGCGACAAACAGGCATAAAAAAGCCCGGTCTGTCAGACCGGGCTTGCTCATGATTTCTGAAGATCAGAAACTTATTCCCATTTAATTGTTTTCGAGTCGAGAGTCACAAACTGGATGTTGTTGCCCTTGTCGTAGCTGACATTCGTTTCAGCTTTTATTGCCAATAGTTCAACCACGTAATCAGTTCCGGCCACGGGCGATTTTCCGGCAGCCCAACCTGCTGTTGTAGAACTAAATTCAAATTCAACTTTATCAGTTGCCAGATATGAACTTGAAAACAATAATTCTGATTTATCTGCAGAACGCAGATTAACAATGTATGCATCATTTCCGGTCACCTTATCCCAGGTGATTTTCAGCTTA
>JAEUSS010000583.1 GCA_016788685.1 Prolixibacteraceae bacterium
TAAAATTGCGAATGTTGAAATCGTAATAGCCAGAAAGAAGCGCTCCAGATCAGTTGATGCCATTCGTTTTTTTAGACCAACCCAAAGAATTCCGATAACCAGGAACGACCACGGAGCCAGCGAATACCAAATCGTCACAAAATAATAGTAAAATGGTTCTTTGTGGTGAAACGAATTCACAGCGCGGTTCACCGTTTGATTAAAGAGCAGATTGTTGAGGTATTGACTTCCTCCTTCAGCATAAACTCCTGCAAACCACGCCCCGCAAAGGGTTAGTAATACAGTCAGCATTTTCCATCCCCAATATCTGCCAATGGTTTTCAGTTCTTTTTTCAGGATCAGGAAAACGACGATTGACACCAAAGGCACAATTATTCCCATTGGCCCTTTGGTAAATAAGGCCATGAATACAAAGATCGGAAACAGCCACGAATCGCGTGGTTTTCCTTCGCCACTGTACATTCTGAAAAAGGTGTAAAGTGCCAGAACGATAAACATGCACATCAGCATATCCATTCGAAGTACAATAGCTGTTCCGATGAAAAAGCCGCAGGTCATCAGCATCAGTTCGCCGATCAGGCGTTCCTTTTCTGAAAGGAGGTTTCCGACCCATTTGTCCATGACGAAAACCACAACCAGAGCGGGAACAAATGAAAATATACTCAGGAAAAACATGCTGTGATACCCAAAAATTGATTTGCCCAGCATCACAATCCAGAGATAAAGTGGCGGCTTGTCGGCGTAAATCAATCCGTGATTGAAGAATGTAAATATCGAGCCATTGTGCATCGCCTCATCGGCTATACTCAAGTACCGAAGTTCATTATCGGGCGAAAAATCGCGGAAAATGAAAATTGGTAAAAATGCCAATGAATACAGGAAATATCGAATGGCTTTGTTATTCATATATCGGTTCATCATGCGACAAGGTTTTTAGTTCTTTCCTGTAAAGAGCGATATTGCGGGTATAGGCAACAAACCCCACCGATTGCCCTAGTATCAGTATCGGGTCAACACGAATCACCCCGTAGATGGCAATAATTCCGGAGCCAACCAGACTGATGATCCAGAAGCCAAGCGGAAGTAACGATTCATTTCTCCGCATGGAATAGATCCACTGGTAAACAAAGCGCAGGGTAAAAATGACCTGGCCTGCCGAACCCAAAATGATCATCCAGATTGGGATTTTTGTATTGTTCAGGAAGTTGGAAACGAAATAATTACCGTTTTTTAGCACGAATCCGATGGCACAAATTGGAGTGAGAAAAAGGATGGCCTGTACGGCTACGTTGATTTTCTTCCAGACACCGTTTTCATTCAGGTTCCAGATGTAGATATAATACGAAATCAACTGGCCAAGCAATATCGAAAAGTCGTTACGGAACCATCCGTAAATGCAGAAAAGATAGGAGGCAATAATGCTCAGCACCCAGTAAATGGTGGGCGAAAGCACTTTTTTGGCACGCTCCGAAAGTACCCATTGCAGAAGCGTGCGCGTGAAAAAGAGCGCCTGCGAAACAAAACCTAACAAGTAAACCATTTCTATTCGATATTATTTTCTCCAATTTGGTAATTGATGTACCGTTTTTTCATCCAACGGTAGGCAAAGCAATCGATCAATGGAGCAACCAACCTGTTCCGGAGGTTGTATTTCGATTGCCCGGCCACCCGCGGGAAATGCCTTACCGGAACCTGCAATACCTTGCCATTCTGTAGCTGAATAAGCGCTGGTAGAAAGCGGTGCATCCCGGTGAATAAAGGAATGCGTTTGGCATATTCAGTTCGCATAATTTTCAATGGACAACCCGTATCTGAAACTCCCTCGTTGGTCATAAACCTCCTGAAACCATTGGCAATTCTGGAAGATGCTCTTTTCACGAACGAATCGTCGCGCTTGACCCGAATGCCCATTACCAATTCGTACTCTTTGACATATGGAATCATCAGGTGAAAATCTTTCGGGGTGGTTTGTAAGTCGGCATCGATATATCCTACCCAAGTCGACCAGGTAGCGTCAATTCCCGCTTTAAGCGCTGCGCTAAGTCCGGAATTCTTCGTCAGGCTGAGATGGTAAAAATGTTTTTGACGATTACAAACCTCGATAATCCGGTAATTACTTTGGTTTGTGGAACTGTCGTTTACAAACAGGACGCAGGCCGATAAAGCCGATTGTGATACGAATTCCGAAAGCTTTTTCTCCAATGCACAGATGTTATCTTCTTCGTTGAATACGGGTATTATTATCGTGAATTCGTAATTCGAAGTTTTGTTTGTTTGCTTTCTCTTGGGAATCAGCTCTCCTAAAATGTTATTTTCCACTAATTTCCGCTTTGTCATTCTACATCAGTTTTTTTC
>JAEUSS010000589.1 GCA_016788685.1 Prolixibacteraceae bacterium
CAGGAAAACCCGAAATCTGCAACCCGAAACAAAACAAACACAATGAATGCGACCATACGGCTTGCTGAAAAACGCGATGTAAAAGGGATCTTACAGATTTATACACCTTTTATTCTCGAAACATCTGTCACTTTCGAAGAAACGGTTCCCGACGAAGCCTCATTCTGGGAACGGATTCAGGAAATTATGGCCGAGCTGCCTTATCTTGTCTGCGAAATCGATGGCCAAATTGCCGGCTATGCTTATGCATCAGGCTACCGAAGCCGCGCCTCATACCGCTGGAGCAAGGAAGTTTCGGTTTATATTCATCCCGACTTCCGGCGCAAACGGGTGGCTCACGCACTTTACACCAGTCTGAACGAAATGGTCCGTTTCCAGGGAATTGCTAACTTACTTGCCATTATTACCATGCCCAATGAACCAAGTGTCGCTTTTCATGAGTATTTTGGCTACCGCAAATGTGGCGAATTTTCCAAAGTGGGCTATAAGATGAATCAATGGCAAAATGTAGGATGGTTCGAGTTGTTTCTTCAGGATGAAAAGCTGCCACCCCGGGAACGGATTTTACGTTTAGATGAGATCAAAGGTCTTCCCGTGTTTCAGGAAGCTATCCGGAAGGGGTTGGAGCAACTAAAAACCTGAAAACTGTCAACGGGAATTATCCGGCACTAATTAAAACTCAGGAAATGGATAAAACGAGCAATTACAATAACCGCGAAATAAGCTGGTTGTCCTTTAATGCAAGGGTGCTTCAGGAGGCTGAAGACCCGACTGTTCCGTTATTTGAGCGCATCCGGTTTCTCGGAATCTTCTCCAACAACCTCGATGAATTTTTCCGTGTCAGGGTAGCTGCCGTCCGCCGGATGCTTGAACTTGGCAAAGACGACGAGCCCCTTTTGGGCGATTACACGGCAGCCGAACTTTACGACAAGATTCAGGAAACCGTCATCCAGCATCAGCAAAAAGCCCAGGAAATTTACCGGAACATCTGGCAGGAAATGGCCAACGAGAATATTTTCATGCTCGACGAGAAAAAGCTCTCCCACGAGCAGGGGGTGTTTATCCGGAAATATTTTAACCTGAAAGTACTTCCGAACATTGTCCCGATTATGTTGGGAAAATCGATGAAATTCCCTTACCTGCGCGACAAATCGGTTTATCTGGCTGTCAAACTGTCCAAGTTGCATGCCCCCGAAAAATTTGCATATGCCCTGATCCGGGTTCCGAGCCGCTCGGTATCCCGTTTTTTGGTTCTTCCGGAACAGGGAAATAAAAAATACATCATTATGGTCGATGATGTCATCCGCTATTGCCTGAACGATGTATTCCCGATTTTTAACTACGACCATTTTGAGGCCTACACCATCAAAGTCACCCGCGATGCTGAGCTGGACATCGATGACGACATTTCCAAAAGTTTCATCGAAAAAATGGAACTTAGCCTGAAGAAGCGTAAAGTAGGTGTCCCGGTAAGGCTCATTTACGACCGCGAGATGCCCGAAGACCTGCTACAGTTCATCACCAAAAAGATGAAACTTGAAGGTGAAGAAAAGACTGTTGCCGGAGGCCGGTATCACAACCATAAGGATTTTATGAATTTCCCGGAAATCGGGAAACCGCAACATTATTATCAGAATCTCCCGCCCGTTCCGCACAAGGATTTACCTCCGCACCAGAGCATCCTCAAAAAACTGAGGCAGAAAGATGTGATGCTCCACTACCCCTACCAGAGCTTTTCGCATTTCATTGACCTGCTGCGCGAAGCAGCCATCGACCCGAAAGTCAGGGAGATAGGGATTACCATTTACCGGGTTTCCGAAACCTCCAAAGTGGTAAATGCTTTACTGAATGCAATCAGGAACGGCAAAAAAGTAACCGTAGTAATTGAGCTTCAGGCCCGGTTTGATGAAGAAGCCAACATATTCTGGTCGAACAAACTTCAGGATGAAGGAGCTCAGGTTATCAACGGCATCCCGGGACTTAAAATACACAGCAAACTGGCCTGGATCCAGCGGAAGGAAAAAAACGGGCTCCGCAACTATGCCTACATCGGAACCGGAAATTTCCACGAAGGAACCGCCCGCGTATATGCCGACAAAGGACTGCTGACAGCCGACCCCGAAATTGCAAACGACGTGGCCAACATGTTCGAGTTTTTCAAACACACATATAACCACTTCAACTTCAACCAGATTATCGTCAGTCCTTTCTCAATGCGCAATTTCTTCATACACAAAATCGACCAGGAAATTGCCAACGCCAGAAAAGGGAAAGAAGCCTACATGATCCTGAAAATGAACAGCCTGATCGACTCCAAGATGATCGATAAACTGTACAAAGCCAGTCAGGCCGGAGTTAAAATCCAACTCATTATCCGGGGAATTTTCGGACTGAAAACAGACGATCCTTCGTTGTGCAAAAACATCGAGGCCATCAGCATTGTCGATAAATTTTTGGAACACACCCGCGTTTTCCTTTTTGCAAACGGAGGGAAAGAAGACATCTACATTTCGTCAGCCGACTGGATG
>JAEUSS010000591.1 GCA_016788685.1 Prolixibacteraceae bacterium
GAAAATCCAGTTCAGGACGAACCAGTGAAACAAAAGAAGGCTGACAAAAAGGGTTCGAAAAATCAGGCTCAACCGGCTGAAGATGACCTTCCCTATTAGGTGAAACCAAAAGAAAGCCGAAAAGGCTTTTTTTTGTGTCACAAATTGAAAGAGCCATCATTTCAAGGTAAAATCTACCCTAAAAAAGGCAACTGTCTGATTAATAATTTTATATTTGCTCACAAATTATTACAGAAATATAAATTATTGATAATTAAAAATTTTAAGCAATGACAAAAGCAGATATCGTAAAGGAAATAACCCAGAACACTGGTATTGAAAAGGTGACCGTAGAAAAAGCTGTTGAAGCTTTTATGGAAACAGTGAAAGATTCTTTAACCGGCGGGAATAACGTATATCTTCGAGGTTTCGGAAGTTTTATCGTAAAAAATAGAGCAGCGAAAACTGCAAGGAATATTTCAAAAAATACGACTATGATTGTTCCTGCTCATAACATTCCTGCTTTTAAACCGGCCAATGAATTTGTTGCTCAGGTTAAAGAAAAAGTAAAATAACGAAGAGCACCATCAGAACAAAGTCCATACGATTGCAGAACGTCCGGCTCACTCATTTCAAACGCACGTACGTTCCCGCTATCCTGATAAGGGATAGCTGCACTCCATGCTAATTCATTCGTTCACCAAACAATCTTCATCGTCCCAGGCGTAAGTTCTGGATTAACTCCCTGAAACAGTTAATTCAGAACACACGCTAACCCATAGTTAAGAATTACATGAATAATTTACCCGAGGCCTTCCAAGTTTCGGGTTTCCTTTTTAATAAAAACGTGTTCACAATATAGATAGGTACTACTCTCACTCAATTTCTATCGCAAATTTATTTACCCATCCCGGAAAAGTCAAGGGTTTCATGCACGGACTTCGTTATTTATTCCGGTGGCTGAGCTTGTCGAAGCCGCCCTTGACAAGAATCCGGTCTGCTCAATGCGCAGGTTGGCTCAAAATTAATTGGCGAGCCAGATGCCTTAAAAAATCCGCCGGGCAGCGGTGACTTAAAATGCAAATAAATTTATTTACTCCACGAGAACTGTTTAATTCAACATTGTGTGAAATCGAAATCAGCTACAAACCAAAGTACAAAACATCTGAACTGCCCAAGGTGGTTACTTCAACAGATGCTTACGGTTGCTTAAAGGATGTTTTCCCCAGTTTGGATTACCGGGAATTCTTCTACATTCTTTGCCTGAACCGGAACAATAAAGTATTGGGTTACTGCCAAATTTCGGCAGGAGGTTTATGTGGCACTATTGCAGACGTTAGAATGATCATGCAAACAGCCTTAAAGTCAAATGCTTGTAGTTTGATTTTATCACATTGCCATCCCTCTGGCAACCTGGTTCCTAGCGAAGCTGATAAAGATTTGACCAAGAAGATTCGCGAAGCAGGCAAAGTTCTCGATATCGCGGTATTGGATCACTTGATTATTACTTCAGAATCTTACTTCTCCTTTGCCGACGAAGGAATGATATAGAAAAATGGCTTCGGCCATTTTTTTTGTTCGTTAAATATATTCAACTCCCATATTTCTTCTTTTTATTCAGGTTTGACCCACCACAGAGAGAGTCTTTCTTCTATCAATTCTCGCCCAAAGTTATTTGCGCATTCCGGAAAAGTCAAGGGAGCTTTTCTCCTTCCGGAAGGGAAATGAAAAGCTTGCTTCGCACTTGGTCACTTTTTCGCTTCACTTCAAAACAGACATTCGCCCATTGACAAGAATCCTGACTGCTCAATCTGTTGGGGTTCAAATTAACAGGCGAGCCAGAAGCCAATATAAATCTGTAGGGCAACAGTGAAACAAAATGAGTGATTTTTCAGATTGGGAAGTAATCGACACTTACAGCACAAAACAGGCTGTTGAAGATGGATTTTTAGTCCGTGTCGACCGAAAGATTTCAAATGAGGCTGGTATCAAGTATCCGGTTTATCTAACCCGAGCAGTTTGGGAT
>JAEUSS010000648.1 GCA_016788685.1 Prolixibacteraceae bacterium
CACTGACTTTCAGATAAGTATAGGCTGATGCCTGAACAACCTCTTCCACCTTCCCCTCGTGCATGGAAGGATTTAACACATTTTGGGCGGTGGGTACCTTATTCTTTTTTACGCAACCCGAAAAACCAACCAGAATGGCCAAAATGATAAATAATGATCTCATGGTCTATAAAATTTATGTAATTTCTGATTTTAAATTTGTTGACGGAACACCTGAATTCAAAAACGTTAACCTTCAAAACAAATTTCAAAACAATTGGTTGTAATTTTAATTGATTTTTCGTTCCGTTTACTACAGAATGACATAAATCAATCCGTCTGAAACTCCTTTCAGCTTTATGCAATACGTCCGACACAACAGATATGGATACCAACCGCCGCGATCCGATTGAACAGATGTCCAGCCTTCTGAGAAAACAACCGGACTCCTTCGTTATCCCTGCCGATTTCCTTTAGCGAACCCGCTCCTTCAACGCACTGAATTCGATCAGCTTACTCAATCTACTTGCCCGAGTCTGTTCCTGTTTAGCGCTCATTACCCAGTAAATCATTACTTTTTGATACGACGGAGCCTGCGAAGTAAAAAACTCCCACGCCTCAGGTTCCTCCTGAAACCTGGACTCCAGTCCGGCATCCAGTTTTTCCGGACGGTTCTCATAGCTGTAAGTCCCTGCCCGGACTTCTGATCTTTTTTCAAAAGCCGCCAAACCTGCGGGAAACATTTTCCCTTGCCGGGTCATTTCCTCCACCTTTCGGATATTCACTGCGCTCCAGTTACTTTTGGGGTTGCGCGGAGTAAAGCGGATACAATAGCTTTCCTCGTCAATACTCCTGCGTATTCCGTCAATCCAGCCGAAGCAAAGCGCTTCATCGACAGACTCCGACCAGGTCATACTGGGTTTCCCGGTACTGACTTTGTAAAACCCCACCAGCAATACGGATTCCGTACGATGATGCTCCTGAAGCCATTTCCGGAATTCAGACGGAGCAGAAAAAAATTTAGCCTCTTGTTTCATCGGAACAGCTTGGAGTCCCTCTACCTGCGAAGCTTGGAGTAGCCCCGCAAAATCAATCGGCTGATAAAAATAAGCCCTAATCCGGCAATCAGGAAAGGCAAAAGCATCCCGATCAGCATATCATTTTTGCCCCAGTTGAAAAGCAGATAACCAAACGACCCGACAAGGATCACCGATCCAAGGTATAGCATTGTTTTACTAACCAGTAAAGCAATCTGATACTGTTTCCCCTTTTCATTACCCTGATTCCGTAAAAATCCCTTTTCAAGCATAAACCTTCTGTTTTGGTAAATATCCGACTAAATTACATCAGAAATTCTAGTTCTGAAAGAAATGATCAAATTATCCGGAATTGCAGCTAATCCAGAATCTGCAATTGTTTTAGTATGTTTCGGGTAATCTCTTTTCGGCTCCGGCTGAAGTCCGGATCAGGAGTACTCCGATCTTTTATCACCCGGGTGGCAAAGAACCATACGTTGTCTTTCTTTGTCACATACCCCACCCACCATCCGGTGTCTTTTCCTCCATCCCTTGCCCATCCTGTTTTGGCCCGAAGAACATAAGAATCAGTCTGCTCCTCAATCATGATGCGTTTTACAATTTCGAATGAACGAGCAGAGAATGGCAGCGTTTCTTCGTACAGCCCTTTGAGAAAATTGATCTGATCGACCGGGCTCACCGCCAGCTTACCAAAATTCCAAAAATCAGGATCGTCAACAGACAAATCGCAATTCCCGTAATGCGAGCGCTTCAGAAAGTCTTCATAACGCAACCTGCCGATTTCCTCTGCATAGTTCAGGTAAACCCAAACCGCCGAAACCTTAAAGGCTTCCTTCAGATTCATATCGTGGTATATATCAGGCCTGAATCCGTATTTCACGGTATCAGCTTTCCCGGCCCATCTGACCATCTCGTTTTCATCGTTAACAACTCCGGTTTCGAGTGCAATTAGTGTATTCAGTATTTTAAAAGTTGAGGCAGGCAAAGTCCCGAAGCGACTGTCTTCTTCATCGCTGAAAATCCACTTTTGAGCATTGTAATCGTAAATCGTGATGCTTCCCCCGGCAAGAGGTTTGATCAGATCAACCTGTCCGAAAAGCGGCAGACTGCAGGTAAATATCAGAACAAGCAAAACAAGTTTCATATTTTCCGTCATTCAGGTTCAGGATAAAAATAAGGCTTTTCATCCGGTTCGTTAACTACGTGCTCTGAAGTATAATGCAAAAAACCTTCTGCCTGAAATCAGACAGAAGGTTTCGGTTTATAATTCTACTTGGTTTGGGTTTTTGTCTAAAGCTCCTTGATACGGATATTTCTGAACTTCAGTTCAGAACCGTGTCCGAGGAAACCAATGTATCCCTTGTTGCGCTGCAATCCCGGGTGGTTTTTCTTGTCAGCCGTGCCGTTTTTGCTGGCTTCTTTCATATTTCCTTCCAGAATAACCGTGCCGTTCAGGGTAATTTTAATATCGTCGCCTTTCACTACCACTTCCTGGTAGTTCCAGTCGCCAACCGGTTTAAGAAAACCTCTTTTGGCAGCAATAATTCCGTAAACTGAACCGTGGTACTGATACTCGGCCAAAGACTTGTAGATATCAGCAGTGTTATCCAGGATTTGTAATTCTTTCCCGAGGTATGCGGCATCTCCTTCAAGCGGAGCGTGAATTCCGAGACCGTTGTTGGCTCCGGGAGTGAGCTGAAACTCGAAACGGAAAATAAAATCGCCATATTCCTTTTCGGTAAACAAGTTGCCACGTGCTCCACCTTTCGGGCTTACAACCAAACAGCCATCTTCAGGCATATAGTCTACTTTATTGCCAATCCAGTTGTCCAGGTTCTTTCCGTTGAACAGCAATTTGAATCCGTCAGCTGCTTCTTCGGCACTCAACCGGGCTTCGTCGACATTCAGTTCTTTTACAAAAATATTCCGGAAAGCCAGATCGGTTCCGTGGGCCTGCAATTCGATAGCTTCCTTCACAAAAATCGGCATCGAACGATCCCAGTAATTCTCCAGAATCACATTGTCAACCACCAATACTCCGTTCAGATAAACAGTAACCCGGTCGCCGACCATTTTAATGTAGAAGGTATTCCAGTCGCCAATGGCATTGTCAGCCAAAACCAGCGGTTTACTGGGGTTCTTCTGGTTGTTGTACAAACCACCCGAACCTACCTGGGCACCCACATCAACGCGGGCTGTATCCCAAATCTGAACCTGCGGCGTACCACGCAGATAAATACCGCTGTCGCCGTTTTTACTGATTTTCCAGTCGACCAGCATCTCGAAGTCGCCATACAATTTTTTGGTACAAAGGTTATCGCCTTTACCGCTAAAATAAATGCAGCCATCTTTCACCGACCAGTTATCGGCAACTTTTGCGTCGGCTTCGGCCTGAGCCTTTTCCAATTCCTGCGGGGTCATTTTGCCGCGGGCAATCGGATTTTTAACCAGCCCTTGCCAGCCACTCAGATCTTTTCCGTTAAAGATACTTACATAACCTTTTCCTTTCGGCATTTTCTCCAGGTATTCGCGAACATCGATCACATCGTACTGGCTGTCCGGACCGGTCATTTTACCCATCACTTTGGTCAGCACCGAAGCAACGAATTCTCCTGAAAGTCCGTTCTTCTTCCCTGAAGAGGGCAATGCCAGGAATTTAGCCGTAGAAGCAGCAGTTGCGCCCAGCTCCTGATCATCGAGGTATGCAGAAACAAAAACCAGCGAAAGGAATGTTTTTATATTGCGGGTTGCCTGAATAACCTGAGTTTTTTCCTGAACAGAAGTACATTCAGGCATCAGTTTCTCGATCATCAGCAATTTCTGGTCATCGGGAAGGTTAGATTGATTCGTTGTGCGGATGTATGCCCTCAACGCGTCAGCCCTGAATTGTTTCATCTCCGGATTGGTAAATACTGCGAACAAATGGGGAGCAGCTTTTGCATCGTTCCAGTTCGAAAGCGATACGAATGCAGCCTGCCGTTCTGACGCGCTGCCATTCTTCAGCAAGCCTACAACTGTTTTCAAAGCTTTCGGATCATTCAGCGAAGACAATACCGGGATGAGTTTTTCGGTCAGGCTGCCACTCTGAATATGGTTCAGGATCAGTCCGGCATCGGGCTTTTTCTCTCCCGAGTACACGGCAATCAAGGCTTTCTGAATGCGCTCAACCGACTTCTGTTCGGTTGTTTGTTTGAGCAGATCAATCAATTCGGCTACATTTCCGGCTTGTGCTGTGTTTTCAAGCGCTGCAAAAGCTGCGTTCCGGACATCGGCATTTCCCGACTTGCAAAGGTTTAACATCTGCGAAAACGATGAAGTAGCACGTCTGGCTCCCAGCACATTGATTAATACCACCTTGCCGGCATCGTTCATCCCATCCAACTGAGCAGCAAGCAAATTACTCTCTTTCACTGAGGTTGCAATGCGTAAAGCGCTTTCAATCTCTGCCAGCTCCGCTGCATTAGTGGTCTTTTTCAGCTGGTCGATCAAAACCGGCACTGCCTGAGCTTTCTGGTTGACAGCCAGCGAACGGACAGCTTCATTTCTCACCAGCACATTGGACGAAGCCAGGCCCGGAAGAATTGCTTTTTGCAACACCGCTTCTTCAGTACGGTTAGCCAGAAAATGAATAATCTCAGCCTGAGTTTCGGCAGGTGCTTTTTTCAGAGCTGCAATCCACGAAGCCACATCTTCGCTTTTCAGGCTAACTGCGGCGTTGTTTAGCACGGCATTGCGGTACACTTTGTCTTTATTCTGAATTTCTTTCAGGAACAATGCATTGTTTCCAAATCCCGGAACAGCTAATGCTGCAGAACGATAAATCAGTTGGTTTTCCTGTTTGCAGTTCTTCATCACGGCAGCACACAGCTGGCTGCTCAGTTTGGTTTCGCCCTGAACAGCCAGACTCTTGGCATATTCGAGGTAAGCCACCATAGTCTCGGCGCCATCGGGCTGGAATTTAGCAGCCTTGGCAGCGGCTTCAAACGTAGCGAGTGACGCTTTTCCGCCAATGTGAGCCAACGCGGTATACACCTGTTTGAGTTCGTCGCCTTTCGCCAATTTGGCTCTTTCAATTAAAAACGACTCGGCAGGTTTGTATTTCAACTGTCCCAATGTTCTTTCCATCACCTGAAGTTGCAGGCCGCTTTTATCCTGAATGTTTTTCAGGACAACCGCTCCGGCTTTCTCAGAACCAATGCTGGTAAGAGCGGCAATGGCCGGTGCATACAAGTCGGCTGTATTCAGGTATTTTTCCAGTTTTGCCACCGACTCATCCCCGCCGCAATATTGCAGGCGACGGATAAAAAAGGCTTTCACCTCTTTGTCCGAAGCTTTTTCGATCGCGCTTAGCAAAACGCCCTCAACCAGTTTCCGTTCGCTTTCGCGCTTCGGAGCTCCGGCGTACTGGGCCAGGCTTTCCAGCGACATACGGGCCTGAGTATCATTTCCGGTTCCTGCAGGAACGACCATATCGCAAAACTGAGTGATTCCGGGAGCCCCGGTTTCAATCATCTGGAGCATCAGCTTGTTGGTATGTTCGCCATTCTGTGCCGGAAACTGAGCCAGGACATCGGCCACTTTAGTTTCGAGGCGGCGATTATCCTGGGCAATGGCCGGAACCATCAGGAGAATAGCCAATAAAAAGGTCAATATATTTCTTGTCATTTTTTTCATACAATCATGTTTTTACAATTATTCTGCTGCAACGATAAACGTGCAGTGCCAAACTTGAAACCTTGAATTTTGAACCCGGGACTAAATTTTCCACTCGCCTCTCATCGGCTGATCGATTAGCCCGTTGGCTTCGTCGTCGTTGATGAACGTTTGCGAAACAGGGTCGAATTCGAGTGTGCGCCCCAGGCGCAATGCCACAACTCCCATATTTACGATGGTTGCAGAACGGTGGCCGTTCATCTCATTCAAAGCAAATTTCTGACGGGTTTTCACCGATTCGCTGAACAGCCCGATTTGTGGTTCGGGATCGGGAAGCGTGTCAATCAGCGACTGAAGGTTCGGAATAGTTGACTTAAATCCTCTGAAGATTTTACCGTTTGGTCCTTCAATGTATGCTGCACTTTGGTCTTTATTTTCACCGTCCAGAATAATCTGACATCCGTCGGCATAAGTATAGGTTATCTTTCTCCAGGTTCCGATGGCATCGTAATCCTGCTGAGGTGCATCAACCTCTACTTTTACCGGACTGGTATCGTCTTTTCCCAAAATATATTGTACCGGATCGATGTAATGCTGTCCCATGTCGCCCAATCCGCCTCCGTCATAATCCCAGTATCCCCGGAAAGTCTGGTGAACGCGGTGTGCGTTATAGGGTTTATCCGGAGCTGGCCCGAGCCACATGTTGTAATCAAGGACTTCAGGAACAGGCTGAGGTGCGAGATTGGTTTTACCTACCCAGTAGAATTTCCAGTCGAAACCGGTTACGCCGCTGATGGTTACTTTCAAAGGCCAGCCCAGCACTCCGCTGTCGACAACTTTTTTCAACGGTTTCACGGGTGTTCCGAGTCCGTAGAAATTATCTTTAAAGCGGAACCAGGTATTGAGCCGGAACATCTTTCCGGTAGCGTTGATGGCTTCAACCACGCGTTTACCTTCGCCAATGGTTCGGGTCATGGGTTTTTCGCACCATACGTCTTTACCAGCCTGGGCCGCGAGCACCGACATGATTCCGTGCCAGTGCGGAGGTGTTGCGATATGGACAATATCGATATCCGGACGAAGCAGCACTTCGCGGAAATCCGAATAGCCTTTTACATCCGGCCCAACTTTTTTAAGCGTACTTGATAAATGGTTCTTGTCGACATCACAAATGGCCAGCAACTTGGTGCCTTCATAAGTAATGTGTCCCTGTCCCATTCCGCCAACTCCGATGATGGCTTTGGTTAATTGATCACTTGGGGCCAGAAATCCGTTTCCACCCAAGACATGCCGCGGAATAATTGTGATTCCGGCAGCTGCAACCAGTGATTTTTTGAAAAAATCACGGCGACTATTAAGTTTCTCAGTCATATGATTGATTTAGATGTGTTCGTTTTGAAACAGTGAAATTACGACAAAGAAAGGACTTGATGTATAAAATGAGGGGTAATAAATGGGGTAATGCTGATGAAAAAATATATGTTCTTCACCATTCCTCCGATATTTTTATCCCCCGAAAGCCCACGGGCAGGCTAAATTTCAGGAACATCGGGCTGACACCTCGAAAACTGCAACGCCCTGTACTCCGGTTGACCCGTCCTGTACAAAAAATAGGTACAGGAGACAAAAAAACAGACAGGACACTGAACATACCTGCAAGGGGAGGAAGTCCAGCCGCGGCTTCCAACGCTTCATCACCGCTTTACCCGGGCAGCCGGCAGGAAAGAACCGGCTTGTTGCATTTCTGCGGCCCGCGAACAGATGATCGGAGCAAAACATGCACGAACTTCCCAAAAGACATTTCCAGAAGCAAAACCGAACTTTTTCTTTCAAAATATCACTACATAAGCTCATTTTGTTTCAATTTCCATTTTACTCCTGTTCCGGTTAGCAGATTTGAATAATTATCCATTATTTTAAGAACCCAAAAATCGCTGAAAAATAATGAACAAATCAACTAACAACCGCGGGTGGATCATCACCTTTGCCGCTTTAGGCATAAACCTGATTATGGGAGCTTTGTACTCCTGGGGCGTCATCAAAAAAGCACTGGTCAACGACTGGGGCTGGACCAACACCGACGCAGCACTTCCGTTTACCGTTTCGGCCGCAGTATTTGCCTTCACCATGATTTTTGCCGGAAGGGCACAAGATAAATATGGCCCGCGCGTGATCACCATCCTGGGAGGCATCATGCTGGGCGCCGGGTTGATTGCTTCGGGCTTTGCCACAACTTTAACCACGATGGTTCTCACCTTCGGGGTCATTGGCTCCATCGGCATTGGCCTGGGCTACTCGGCCGCCACCCCGTGCGCCATGAAATGGTTCGAGTCGTCGAAAAAAGGAATGATTGCCGGTATCGTTGTTTCGGGCGTCGGCCTTTCTCCCGTTTACATGACCCCGATCACGGCCGGACTGCTCAATGCTTACGGCATCCGGACAACCTTCTTCACGCTGGGTATTTTTGCCATTGCAGTGGTCATCCTGCTGTCGGCGTTTCTGAAAAATCCGCCTGAAACAGAAGAAGCCCGTCCAACCCATAAACCGATTGCTCCCGAACCCAAAGGCAACAACTTTACCTGGGGCGAAATTCTCCGGACCCCGCAATTCTACCTGCTGTGGATCATTTATCTGCTGGCATCTACCGCCGGACTGATGCTGATTGCTCACCTGCCGAGTATTGCCGCAGCCCAGGCCAACTGGACCACTGCCGGTTTCATGCTGGTTGTTATTCTATCGATCTTTAATGCGGTTGGCCGCCTCGGAGCAGGCGCCTTGTCGGATAAAGCAGGACGCACCCGCGCCATGATCATTGTTTTCATGCTTCAGGCCGTCAACATGTTCCTGTTCATGTTTTACACCTCTGTCCCGACACTGGCTATCGGATCGGCAGTCGCCGGATTGGCTTACGGGGCTGTGTTCTCGCTGTTTCCCACCACCACTGCCGATTTCTTCGGAATGAAAAACCTAGGCGTTAACTACGGCCTGATTTTTACCGGATGGGGAACTGCCGGCGTGGTTGGCCCCATGCTGGGCGGAATAGTTGCCGACCAAACCGGCTCCTACAGCAACGGATACCTGGTAGCCGGAGTTTTCCTCCTTGCCGCAACCGTTTTGGTGGGTATCCTGAAAGCACCCAAAGCAAGGGCTTAATATATAATTACGGACAGGTTTTGCTATTCGATCTGCATTTTCGGGCTGAATTCAGTACATTTGTTTACAGCAAAAAATAAATCCAGAAGATATCAACTCCGTCATGTCATACCAATCCAACCCCCGGCTCGAACTTGCTTTTAATTTTCTGCAATACACCAACCAGAATATTTTTCTCACGGGTAAAGCCGGGACCGGGAAAACTACCTTTCTGCGCAACCTGAAAAAGCATTCGCCCAAACGAATGGTGGTGGTTGCACCCACGGGTGTGGCTGCCATTAATGCGGGCGGGGTGACGATCCACTCGTTTTTCCAGATGTCGTTTGGTCCGCAGATACCCGTGGCTCCCGACCAGCAGCGGCAGGTGGCAGTTCCTGCCGATGGCAATGTGGCTGCCGGAATCAAACGATTCAGCCGCGAAAAGATCAACATCATGCGGAGCCTCGATCTGCTGGTGATCGATGAAATATCGATGGTTCGGGCTGACATCCTCGACGGAATTGACGAAGTTTTGCGCCGCTACAAAAACCGCTACAAACCTTTTGGCGGCGTGCAGCTGCTCATGATCGGCGACTTGCAGCAGTTGGCCCCGGTGATTAAAGACGATGAATGGCAAATCCTGAAACCGTATTACGACACCTGCTTTTTCTTCAGCAGCCACGCCCTGAAACGCTCGAAATTCACCGGCATTGAACTGACACACATTTTCCGCCAAAGCGACCAGCGTTTTATCGACCTGCTGAACAAAGTGCGCGAAAACCGGATGGACACAGCCTCGCTTCAGGAACTGAACCAGCGCTACATCCCGGGTTTTAATCCCGACGAAAAGGAAGGTTACATCACCCTCACCACGCACAATTACCAGTCTCAGCAAATTAACGATTCCAAACTGGCCAAACTCAGCCCTCCATCGCACCGGTTTAAAGCCCTGGTACAGGGTGAATTTCCGGAGTACTCCTACCCTACCGATCTGGACCTAGAACTGAAAGTGGGTGCACAAGTGATGTTCGTAAAAAACGATATTTCGGCTGAAAAGCGTTTTTACAACGGCAAGATCGGTAAAATCATCAGTATTGGTATTGGTGAAATTGAAGTTCATTGTCCGGGCGATAACGAATCAATTGAGGTTGAAAAAGCCGAATGGCAAAATGCGAAATATGCACTGAACGAAACCACGCAAGAAATTGACGAAGAAGTAATCGGAACGTTTACACAGTTTCCGCTCAAACTGGCCTGGGCCATTACCATCCACAAAAGTCAGGGACTGACCTTCGAAAAAGCCATCATCGATGCACGGGCTTCGTTTGCACACGGACAGGTTTATGTGGCGCTGAGCCGCTGCAAAACCCTGGAAGGTTTGGTGCTGAGCTCACCCATCGCTGACTACAGCGTAAAAAACGACTCCACGGTCATTCAATTCAGCGACGATGTGGAACGGAATCAACCCGGATTGGCAGAGCTGGAAAAATCGCGCAAAGAATACGTCCAGCAACTGCTTGCCGAACTGTTCGATTTCAAGCCCATGCAGCGCCAGATCCATTACCTGCAAAAGCTGTGGGAAGAACATTCGGCACAATTACTGGGCACGCTGAAAACCCAGTTGCAAAGCATCACCCAGCCCCTGCAAACCGAACTGATTGAAGTGGGCGGAAAATTCGAAAACCAGATCAGGCAACTGACAGCCACTGCGCCCAATGCCGAAGAAAATGAACAACTTCAGGATCGGATTAAAAAAGCTTCCGACTATTTCTCCGGAAAACTTTTAAACATCGTGGAAGAGCCTTTTTCGGCAGCTACGTTTGACACCGACAACAAAGCCATACGCAAAAGTTTTAATGAAGCGGCCGATAAACTCCGGAAAGAAATCACTACCAAAAAGGTCTGCCTTGAGTTGTGTAAAAACGGTTTCGACATTAAAACCTACCTCGAAACCAAATCGAAAGCAGCCATCGAAACTCCGGAAACCGGGAGCAGAAGCCAATCATCGGGCAGTTCGTCGTCGTTTACCATGTATCCTGAATTTTACACCATGCTGAAAAAATGGCGCGACGAGAAGGCTCATGTGCTGAATGTAGAAATCCGGCGGGTACTTCCGCAGAAAACCCTGCATGAAATTGTACAAACCCTGCCCGCTTCAAGAACCGAACTGAAGGCTGTAAAAGGCATGGGCGGTACCCGGATGCAGCAGTTTGGCAAAGAAATTCTGGAACTGGTGTTTGCTTTCCGCCGCCAGAAAGGCATGGATTTGCCGGTAGAAGCCGAAAAAGAAGTCAAACAAGCGGGACTTAGTTCGCAGGAAACCAGCTTCGAACTGTTCAAAAACGGCAAAACAATTCCTGAAGTCGCAACAGAACGGGGAATGGCCGTTTCGACCATCGAAGGACACCTGGCGCAATTTGTCGGAACCGGCGAACTGCAACTTGATCAGTTGGTTGATCCCCAAAAAAGCAAAGCGATCCTGAAATACATTGAAGAGCACAAACCCCGCGGGATGAACGATATCCGCGCAGGATTAGGAAACGACTTCAGCTATTCCGAAATCAGGTTCGTCATCAAACATCTGGATGCAAACCGGTAGACCAAACACCGCCCAAAGGAAATTTCCGGCAACAAACACACCTCTGACCGCCTGATTCTTACTACACATAGACGTTATTACCGGACTTATTCCCGTAAGCACATCCTGATGTTAATTACTCTTACTGACTTCAGGAAGAATAATTTTCTATTAAAATCCGCGCCCACATTGAACTTCCGGCACTCTTTTTTTGTTCATCAGATCTTTACCATACATAAAATTGTTTTTTTAATCCTTTTTTTTTTAGACTTGAAAACTGAAATAGTAAAAAAGAACAAAAAATATATTTCCTAATACCAACTATCTATGGCAGATCCTTTTGTTGCTGAAATCCGGATTTTCCCATTCAACTTTGCCCCCAGGGGATGGGCGTGGTGTGATGGTCAGATAATGCCCCTGTCTCCAAACACGGCACTCTTTTCATTATTGGGCACTACCTACGGAGGCGATGGCAGATCTAATTTTGCCTTGCCTAATTTACAGGGCCGTGCGCCCATGCACCCCGGGCAGGGACCAGGACTTTCGTTGCACGATCTGGGCGAAACCGGGGGTTCCGAAACGGTTACCTTGCTCGAGTCTGAAATCCCTTTGCACAGTCATCCGCTGAATTTTGTTAATTCAACCGCGACGAGCAGTATTCCTGAAAATGCAAATTTTGCAAGTTCACCTCAACGCAATGCTTCAGCGTACGCCAATTCGGCTTCAAATCTAAAAACTGCAAGTATATTAAATCCGGCGGGGGGTAGTATGCCGCACAACAACATGCAGCCCTACCTGACCTTCAATTTTTGCATTGCCCTGCAAGGGGTTTATCCACCGCGCTCCTAAAACCAGAAAAATATGGCACAACCTTATGTTGGAGAAATCAGAATGTTTGCAGGCAATTTTGCTCCCGCCGGATGGGCATTCTGCGACGGGCAGCTTTTGCCAATCTCCGAAAATGAAACTCTTTTCAATCTGATCGGAACCACCTACGGCGGCGATGGAATGAGTACGTTTGCACTTCCCGATTTGCGCGGACGAATTCCCATTCATCAGGGCAATGGGTTCATTCTGGCTGAAACCGGAGGCGCAGAAGAAATCACCCTCACCGTCAATCAAATACCGGCACATACCCATCCGGCCATTGCATCTACCGACTCCGGAAACTCTTCGGGGCAAGGAAATTATTTTGCTGCGGGTCAGGAAAAACTGATTTACAGCGCAGAGACTTCGCCTGTCGTAACGGCTCATCCAAGTTCAATTTCGCCTGCCGGAGGCAGTCAGCCACACACGAATTTTATGCCTTACCTGTGCGTTGATTATATCATTTCACTTTTCGGAATATTCCCCTCACCAACATAACAACTCAACACCATGGCAGAACCATTTTTATCAGAAATACGCATCATGAGCTTTGTTTTTGCACCCAAAGGCTGGGCGCTGTGCAACGGGCAAATATTGCCGATTAATTTAAATCAGGCCTTGTTTTCGCTGTTGGGAACGACCTACGGAGGTGATGGCCGGGTAAACTTCGCATTGCCTGATTTAAGAGGCCGTACCCCTATTCATGCAGGGAGTGCCCACACACTGGGAGAAAGAGGAGGAGAGCAGGCTCACACCCTGTCGATTGGAGAAATCCCTCAACATACTCATACGGTACAGATAAGCGACACCCCGGGTGAGTCAGTGACGGGGGCCGGCAAAATATTAGCCAATTCCGGAGATGAAAAAAGATTTACTTCCGGAGAAACAAACAAGAAACTAATGAGCCCCGCTACAACATCGGGTATTGGCGGAAGCCAGGCTCATTTAAATATGCAGCCGTTTCTTACAGTCAGTTTTTGCATTGCTCTGCAGGGAATTTTCCCAAGTCCGAATTAATATCTGAACGACCAATCACATGAACAACAGAAGAAATTTCCTGAAAATACTGGGCACCGGATTTGCGGCTGCCACGGCAAACCCAATCATGGCAGGGGTAACAAAAATGAAAGCTCCGAATCAGACCATTAAGGTCGGTGTACTTTCTCCGCAATCTAACCTTAGCCCGCAATATCCTTATTCTTTTATGAATGGGTTCCGGCTCGGGATTGATCAGAACAAGGCGCTCAAAAAACAACACATTGAGATTGTGAATGAACCCAACGGCTACGGAACTCCTTTTATCAGCAAACAAAACGCAGAGAAGCTGCTGTATGAAAACGGAGTTAACCTCATGGTTGGTATTTTGGGAAACGAAGTGGTCGCCCAATTTGAAGATTTATTCTCCAAAAAACAGGTTCCTTTCGTGGTGTGCAATGCCGGCGAATATTTCCCGGTCAAATCACTGCGCAACAATCCGTATCTGTTTTTCAATACGCTAAACCTGTTCCAGTCGGCACACGCAACGGGACAGTATGCCACCGCGCACTACGGGAAAAGAGGTTTTATAGTCACATCGCTTTACGACAGCGGTTACGATTCTCTGTACGCATTCATCCGCGGAGTTGAAACCAGCAATGGTTCGGTGGAAGAAACGCTGGTGATGAAAATGAATGAAGAAAATTTCGCGGCGAAAGCCATCTCGCGGATTGAGGAAGTTGCTCCGGATTACGTTTACCTACTTTTGAGCGGCGATCAGGCGCGCGATTTCATTATTCAGTATGCTGCCGCTGAAGGGAAAAAGCTACCGCTGCTCACAACTCCGTTCGTGACCGATGGCCCCAACCTGCCCATGCTCGGGCAATACGCCAAAAATCTGGAGTGCTTTGCCCCGTGGAACAAAAATACCGACAACCGCGAAAATAAAGACTTCAGCAAAAAATACATGGAAACATACCGCAGCGAACCCGATATGTTTGCGGCGCTGGGCTACGAAACCGGACTGATGATTTATCAGTCGCTGGCCAATGCCAACGGCAACTATTCGGGGCAGGCACTAAGTAAAAGCCTGGCTGAGTTAAACACAAATTCTCCCCGCGGAGCGTTTTCTGTTGATCCGGAAACCGGCTGGACCCAAACACCACTCTACCATTTAAATGTGGATTGTCCTATTCTAAGTTCGTTCCCTGAAACTCGGATCATCGACACGCAACAGGCAATAAGCGCCACCCACAGCGATTTTGAACTCCTCGACAACTCGTACCGGTCGGGTTGGTTAAATCCGTATTTGTTCGTCTAGAAAAATCGTTTTCATGCAAACCAACCCATTGACTATGAAGAAATTTTACCCGTTGATAAAATCCTGTGTATTTCTCCTGCTCATCCCGACCTTAGTTATTGCCAAAAATGCCGGTACAACAATCCTTCTGGAACATCAGAATTTCGACGTTTCGTACAGCGAAAGCGGGGTTCGTTTCTCACCCAAAAGCGGAGCAATTGAATGGAGGTGGCAATTAAACGACATTACGGGGATCGGTGATATTCAAACCGGAAACACCGCCCCTTCGGCAACCGGGAATGATGTAAGATACCGTCGGGGAAACATTACAGAGCAGTATTTATTCAGGGGAACATCCATTGAGCAGCAATTTGTTATTCACCGCGAAACAGACTTCTCCGATGATTTGGTCATTGACGGTGTAATTTCTGCAGAGGGACAGTTTTCGAAAGTAAACGGAGGCTGGACGTGGACGAAAGGCGAAGCAAAAGTTTTTCTGGGTGATGTGTACGTGTTCGATGCCAACGGCAGACAAATTCCGGCCTCGATGAAAGTTACCGAAAACTCCAGCCGGATTGTGGTGCCATCGGCAGCACTTAAAGGTGCAGCTTTTCCGGTGACGATTGACCCGCAAATCGGGCCCGATGATTTTGTCCTGGCGAACCAGAGTATAGGAACCCGGCACTACCAGCCCAGCCTGATATATAACCCCAATAATCAGAAATACTTTTCCAGCTGGACCAACTATTACGCCATGAGCGGAAGAGTAGAACACATTTTTGGAAGAATTTTCGACCTCGCACAAATTAAAGCAAAGCCGTTCAAGGTGGATCAACCAGTCGATCAACCAGATAACAACAGCTACTTAAGCAAGAACATTTCCGGAACAACAATTACAACAGTCAACTCCTCCGCAACATCACCAGATGCGGCATACAGCGGCAGCAATTATTTAACCGTCTGGGAAGATTTTGAAGGCCCGGCATACAGCAACCGGAAAATAAAGTACCGGCTAAATACAAATGATGGGCCCATCGGAGATCCGCTTCAGGTTTTTAAATCGACAACCTTTAAAACCAATTTTGGCTGGGCGGCACAACCTGCTGCGGCGGGCAACAATCAGAAATACCTGATTACAGCAGCTTCCGGCACCGCAGCACCAAATTATTACGTCTTTGGCAAGTACATTAACAACGACGGCAAAGCTGCAGGAGCTGACTCGCTGACGTTATTCAGTTCAGCTACGGGTCCTTTTGTCGATACCGATGCGGATGCTCTGCCCGGAGGTTCTTTCTTTGTAGCTGCAGCAGCTCTTAACTCCATCCATTTTGGTATTGCCCCTGCAAACGGAACAATGACAGCGAGCAGCTCGGCAACCGGCAACATCGGATCGATTGCCATAGCTTCCGGAGCAACAAAAACATTGTTGGTATGGAGCGAGCTTTCAGGTTCAGGACCGACGTCAAAATACATCATTAAAGGACTGTGGATTACGGATACCGGAGTCGCATCCGGCAGTCCGTTTCAGATTGACACACCCGCTTTTAACGGCTCCGGGCAGCCGGCAGTGGCCTACAATGCCGACACCAACTCATGGGTGGTTGTTTGGCATAGTTCGCCGCTGACAACTCCCGGCACCATGATTTTCGGGCGCGAAGTATGGTTTGACAATAGCACCAACAGTACCCAAATGAACGAGGTTTTCCCGGTAAGTAAACAAAGCCGCACGTCGGTATCGCCCGCGGTGGCCTACGACAACCAAAACAAAGAATTCTGGATTGCGTGGAGTGGCGGAGGAAATAAAGATCAGATCCTGGCTCAGCGATGGACCAACTCCCTTAGCGACTGCATCATCAGCTTGAAACAAGACACCATCAGGGAAAACAATTACATCAAAGGATCGTTTGACAAAACGAAAGACATACTAATAACCAATCTTTTACGAGCCCAGACAGCCGCCGGCGATTCCATTTATCCGCTCGATTTCATTCCTGAAAACACAGAAACTGTTCAGACTTCCTATTCAAATTCGAGTTTAATTACCACAAAACCGGCGATCAGTTCACTCGATGATTTTCACAAATCACGAAACAAGCTTTTTTATGTCCTGAACGATTCAGTCAATTACGAAAAAATAAGCACGTACAACCTGTCAGTTTATGCACAATCGGAAACTCCCGGGGTTAACGGGCAATCATCTAAACAGGTAAAAACCGTGAGGGTAATCGATGTCAACGAACCCTTCCATGCTGTTTTACCTGCATCCGTAAGCTTTCTGGAAGATGCCGTTAATCCGGCGATTCCGTTTACATTTCAATCAGGCGACAATCAGCTGGAGCGAAATGCTGTTCAGTTAACGGTATCCGCAACTCCCGGAATGATTGTGTCTGCACCGACCCTGCAAACAAACCCGTCGGTTCCGGGCGGAGGACACGCCGATGCGATACCCCGGACACGGGTTCTTGTTCCTGAAAAACTACTCTTCAGCCTGAAGCCAAATACTTCAGGAACCGGAGATTTGAAATTCAGGCTAACCGACCTGAAAGGCGGAGACTGGATCGCCCTGCAAAAAAACAACACCGCAGATTTTACGGTTGCCGTTACTGTTCTCCCGGTAAACGATGCTCCAACATTTACTAGAGGAAGCGACATTACCGTAAACGAAGACGCCGGAGCACAAACCATAGCCAACTGGGCAAAAAATATAGATGCAGGAGCTCCGGACGAAAGTTCCCAGACCTTAAATTTTATTGCTGCAAACAATAACAACGCATTGTTCAGCTCGCAACCTGCAATAAACACTAACGGCGCGTTGACCTTCACGCCTGCTCCAGATGCTTTTGGAACAGCAACAGTGACCGTCAGCCTGAAAGACAATGGCGGCATTGACAACGGCGGTATTGATCAAAGCGCAGCGCAAACCTTTACCATAACGGTGAACCCGGTCAACGATGCGCCAACATTTACCAAAGGAAGCGACCTTACCGTAAATGAAGATGCCGGAGCACAAACCATAACGAACTGGGCAACGTCGATAAGCAGAGGTCCGGCAAACGAGAACAACCAGATTCTGACGTTCACCCTAGCCAATGATAATTTGGATTTGTTTGACACACAACCTTCGGTAAGCACCTCCGGGACACTGACTTTCACCCCCAAAGCCAATGCGTTTGGAGTAACCACTATTACAGTAATACTCTCGGATGACGGAACCACTGCTTATGGCGGTGCAGACAAGGTAGTCAAAACGTTTACCATCACAGTTTTACCAGTCAACGATGCACCTGTCTTTACCAAAGGTGCTGATCAAACGGTTCCGGAAGATGCCGGAGCACAAACTGTAACAAACTGGGCTACCGGAATCAGCGCGGGAAATTCGTTTGAGAATAGCCAGAGCGTCTCATTTGTCCTTTCCAATGACAATAACACCTTGTTTGCCGTTCAGCCTTCTCTCAGTGCTTCCGGAACCCTTTCCTACAGGCCGGCAGCCAACGCCTTTGGTTCGGCAACAGTAAGTGTCCGGCTGGAAGATAACGGCGGAACAGCCAATGGCGGGGTAAACTCCGGCACCACAGTCACCTTCACCATTCAGATTACATCGGTAAATGATGCGCCTTTCTTTGTCACCGGAATCTCCCCCACGGTTTTGGAAGACTCCGGAACAAAAACAATCTCAGGATGGGCATCAGGCATCCATTCGGGAGCGCCAAACGAGAGCTCCCAGACATTGATTTTTCAGGTGAGCGTTGCCAATCCTGATTTATTCAGTGTGCAGCCCGCAATTGATGCTGTTACCGGCGATTTAAGCTTTACGCCGGCTCCTGATGCATTCGGAATAACGATGATCAATATTACTTTATTTGATAACGGAGGAACCGCTTCCGGAGGAATAAACTCATTTACCCAAAGTACGACGATCAGCGTTACAGGTGTAAACGACAAACCTCTGTTCACTGCCGGAAATAACCAAACGGCTATGAGCGGATCGGGTACCCGGACGATTACCCGGTGGGCAACAAACATCAGCGCCGGACCAGCCAACGAAGTGGCACAACTGCTCAACTTTGTCGTAACCAACAATAATCCAACGCTGTTCGTTACTCCGCCTGCAATTAATGCAGCAACAGGAACACTGACTTTCACTCCGAAGTCTGATGCCGAAGGATCTGCAATCGTAAGCGTACGTTTAACCGACAACGGAGGAACCGACAATGGCGGCATTGATGCAAGCGGCACTACTGATTTCACCATCACCCTGATTCTGAGAAACAGCGCTCCGTCATTCACGGCAGGTTCAAATATTACCGTCAACGAGGACGCGGCGGCGCAGGCAATCAACTGGGCGACAAACCTGTCTGCAGGTACGGCTCCGGAGTCAGATCAAACCCTGACATTCATTTTAAATAATGACAACCCGGCGCTGTTCAGCGAACAACCTTCAATAAACAGCACAACCGGAATCTTGACGTTTAAACCGGCTGCAAATGCTCACGGAGTTGCAAACATTCAGGTACAGCTTAAAGACGATGGCGGAACAACAAATGGCGGTGCTGACCTCAGCAGTACATCGGTTTTAACAATTGCCGTAACTTCGGTAAATGATGCGCCAACATTCATCGCCGGAGCTAATCAGACTGTCCGTGAGGGTAGCGGTGCGCAAACTGTCACGAATTGGGCAACCGGAATCAGCCCCGGGGATTCGTTTGAAAGCAGTCAGAGCGTCTCATTTGTCGTTTCCAATGACAATAATGCCCTGTTTGCTGTTCAGCCCTCGGTCAGTGCCTCCGGAACCCTTTCCTATACACCGGAACCCAACATTCTGGGATCAGCCACGGTAAGTGTCCGGCTGGAAGATAATGGCGGAACGGCAAACGGAGGAGTGAATACCAGCAGCACGGAAACCTTCACGATTACCATTTTTTCCGAGAACAACGCGCCGTCATTTACCGCAGGATCAAACGTCACGGTTGACGAAGATGCCGAAAGCCAGGCGATAAACTGGGCAACCAGCATATCTGCCGGACCGGTTTACGAATCGGGACAACTCCTGACATTCATTTTAAATAACGACAACCCGGCGCTGTTCAGCGAACAACCTTCAATAAACAGCACAACCGGAATCCTGACATTTAAACCGGCTGCAAATGCTCACGGAGCTGCAAACATTCAGGTACAGCTTAAAGACAACGGCGGAACAGCAAACGGCGGTGCTGACCTCAGCAGCACATCGGTTTTAACAATTACTGTAAACTCAGTAAACGATGCGCCGATTGTCGTCAATCCGTTCCCCGACATTCAGGTTGACGAATTTTCAGCCTATGCTTTTGCAGCAAATGCGTCAGCATTTACTGATACCGATGGCGACCCGCTTACCGTTGAAATTCTTTCGTTTTCAGGAAACTGGATACAGAAAAAAAGCGATACCGAGGCGCAAGGCTTCCCGATACCGGATTCTGACAATAAAGCGACGATAACCGTCAGGGCGACCGACTCTCAAGGTTTGTGGGCTGAGGATGTGTTTGAACTGAATGTGGTACGCAAACCGCGTCCGCTGATTTACGGACAGATTTCCGGCAGCCAGCCCCTTCCGGACAATCTGCAGGTTGTGCTTATGTCGGTCAGCGGGAATCAATTCGATACAGTTGCAGTAACCCGCACCGACAGCCGCGACTATTACCTCTTTGAAGCAGTAGCACCACAAAACTACATCGTCAAAGCTGTTAATCATTCGACAAGTTATCCGCAATTCGTTTCAACCTACTATGAAACAACTGCAGACTGGACCCGGGCAACACCAATAGCCGTATCTGGGAACACTTCATACCGGGCCAACATCTCCATGCTCCTGAATACAGTGACTGCCGGCAACGGTTCGGTTTCCGGATTCGTTCGTGTACAGAAAACTTCATCGCCGGCTCAGGCCGGAACTGTTGTCAACGGAGCACAGGGCGCACCACTGCCTTTTGCCGACCTGACACTGACGGTTAAAGGGCAAACCGAAGTGTTGCTGCGTACACAAACCGCAACTGACGGGAGTTACCGAT
>JAEUSS010000650.1 GCA_016788685.1 Prolixibacteraceae bacterium
AAAAAGATATCGGTATTGAACCATTCTTTGGGATACAACACTTCCGGAATAAACAGCTTATAATAAATGTACCGGCCCATCAGTATTCGCACCGTTACAGCCAAGCCGGCGGCAAGAATAAGCATTATAAAAAACTGAAAATATTTGTGATTCAACAGATAAACAGGAACCAGATAATAAACAATACTGTATGTAAATAAGACAAACACAGGCAGATGAACCAGAAAATTCATCAAAAAGAAAGCGTACGGAAAATTTTGCTGATAACTAAAAATGAACGAACCGATCAGCACAAAAAGTGTCCAAAAAACCAGATGAATGACCGGACGCTTATTCAGCAACTGGTATAAAGTATTTAACAGCATAATTTAGAGATAGATTTCGACAATCACTTCAGCAAAGTTAATTTCAAAATTCGACATAACCTTATGGTTTCCAGGATAAAAACACATCAGATATTTTCTGCAATTTTCGATAACGACCGGATTGAACGGTCTGTTCAGTACCTGATCGGTCCATACAGTAAGCGAAAACAACAAATAATGGGGTTCTGTCTTTATCAGAATGGTATAGTCATTTTTTTTAGACGATTCACCCCACACTGCAAAACCTTCTTCTACTGCCTGAAAAAACAAAAAAGGCGGAATCTCAATGCCATTCAGATCGCCGCTGATCATCAGGGTTACATCGCGGTTCTCCGGAAAACTCATCCGTTGAATATCGATGTAACTCTTAATCAACTCTACTTCCTTATTCAGTTGCATTTTTCCCGATTTCCGGGCTCCGGTCAGGTGGCTCATCAAAGTCGAAAGCCGGATAAGCATTTCGGGAGTTCTTGGAGACTTGCCCGCAGCCAGATCCTCCAGCCGCTCCATCAGATTCAACACAAACAACGGGTACGACTGATTCTGGAGTAAAACGATCTCAGCCGAAAGTTGCAGGTTCATCAGTTCTGCCTTCTCCCCCATTTTCGAATTCCAGAACTGAACGACTTTGACAGATAAAAACACGATAACAATATATTCGTTACCCAATCCGTTGATCAGGATATTTTGCCAACCCAGATAGTTGCCCTGCTGAATATTTTCAGGCTTTACCAATCTCCAGATCAGTTCGTTGCTGACAATCAACTCGGCAACCGAAGCCACAATAAGTAAAAGGACAACTAATACTGAAAACATGAGGTAACGGCGGTAAAAAAAGAACTTCGGGACCAACCAATAGGCTATGGCATATGTATGTACCATAAACAGCGGCAGCGTAAGTAAATAGTACACTGCCCAAGCTGCATAATCTTCCATTCCATAGCCCAAACTCTGGAGGATGGTAAAGCTGCTGATCCAAACCAGCCAGAAACCTGCATGTCTGGCCAAACGCTCTTTTTTAATATGTGCCTTGATTCCGACCATTGATTTCAGGTTAAGTCCACTTTCAGTGTGACAGCAAATTGCCTTTCATCTTCCTTGAGTGTTAACGAATATTTCTTCGGATAAACCATCTCGAGCCGTTGCTTCAGCTTTGTCAATTCTTTTTCCTGATACAAATTCGGGGGTGCCGACTTCTTCGGAACGCTGTTTCTGGTCTCAAAACAGATCCTTCGGTTTTCGCAACTCAGCGAAAGCTCGATCCAGGGATTTCCGGCATCGGTGCTGCTTCCATGCTTAAAGCAATTCTCTACCAAGCTAAAAAGTATAAAAGGTGCAATCAGAAGGCCTTCGCATGTGCCAGAGACCCGGGTTTTAACCTGAAGCCTCGAACCATAGCGAATTTGTTCGATGGCAATATAGTCCCCGATCATCTCAACTTCACTCAGCAACAAAACTTTTTCATTTTGTCCGTTGGTAATTAAAAATTGTAATACCCGTTTAAACTTCCGGACCACATCAACGGTTTGGTCCTGATTTTTGAGCGATAATGCGTATAAATTATTCAGGGTATTAAATAAAAAATGTGGTTCGAAATGGCTTTGCTGCAACTTCAGGATTAACTCGTCATATCTTTTCTGCAAAGCCAAATGCTGACTCTCAACCAAAAACCAATCTTTGGTAAATTTGGCAATCACCATCAATGCCACCACAAATGACATATCTTTAGTATTAACCAGCAGAAAACGAAAATTAAGTAACCCTTGAGAACCGCCAAATTCAGGGGAAATAGAAGAATAGAATATAAAATCGGAAATCCAAAACTTAATGAATGAAAGGGAAAGGCCGAGCCCCAGAAAAGAAACTGAGAAAATCAGGAACCTCCGTTCGGGTAATAAATACGGAATCAGCACGAAAATGGTCAGGTAGCCGTAACCCAGAAAAATAATTGCATTGGCTACGGTCAGATTGAGGAAATGGAAAAATTGTTGCCCGTTACTCCGGCTATACAACACCAAAGTAAATACCAGTACCAGACCTGTAAAAAAAGCCAGATGCCTGCTTATCCGGTATTTAAATGCCGTATGAAATAAAAATCGATTCAATTGATTATTGGTTTTAACACGAGTCCAGGCTGCTTCTTAAACGAATTGCTTTACATCACAGAGATGTTGGTTAACTGAATCAAAAATAAGAAAACACCGGGCAAACTGCGGACAAAAGACATGAACAACAACTTATTGCCTGCCAACTCACTTCAGTCCGCAATTAAAGCAATTAAGCCAGCCATACAGGTTATTAACCCTTTGCTCCGAACCAATGACACTTAGCAAACCATAAGCAAATCGGTGCAAGAAATTCTACAAGAAATCAGAAACACTTCTTTTTTTGGGGGAAAGATTCAGGAAGAAACAGCCAGGCACAGGAAAGGCCATAAAGTAAAATCGTTTATGGCCTTTCCTTCAGCTAGGAGATCCAGGTTCTTTTTGAACGTAATCTATTTTTTTGTCGAGGCAATCACCCCCCTGAAATACCCGATCGATTCGGCAATTCCCATAAACGGGTCTGCCATATCTTTCTCATGTTCCAGGCTGCAAACTCCGGTGTAGCCAACTTTTCTCAACATTCTAACGAATGCCGGAAAATCAATAACCCCGCGACCAATCTCAAGTGAATACCCAAGTTTGGTCGTGCCAGTCACATCTTTGATATGGATATCAAAAACACGTGATTTATACTTCTTCAGGTCGGCCACCGGATCTTTGCCATTTCTGGTATCGTGCCCGATGTCCAGACACATTCCGATACGCGGATCAAGATCTTTTACATGATTCCATACATCTTCAGCATCAGGGTAAAGCTTAATGTCTGGCCCATGA
>JAEUSS010000004.1 GCA_016788685.1 Prolixibacteraceae bacterium
AATGTTGGGTTCGATCCCTTTGCACCAGTCGTGGTTTCGTTTCCGGCAACCACAGCCGCGCATTTCCGGCTGATCATCAAAAATACCAATCCGAACAGTGGGTTGGCCGAAGTGGTGCTCTCTGCATCGCCGCGCGTTGAGCGCTATGCCGAAAAAACGCTGGCCAAAATGCATCCGACTCCACTGCCTTACTGGCACGATTATCAATGGCCGCAACAACCTGAAACAGACGATAAGTCCACCGTTATTGATGCTTCGAAAGTGATCGATATTTCGCAGCATTTATCGGCCGACGGCACTTTAACCTGGGACGTTCCTGAAGGTGATTGGGTTATTTTGCGCACCGGAATGACACCGACCGGAACAAAAAATGCTCCGGCATCGCCCGAAGCTACCGGTTACGAAGCCGATAAAATGAGTAAAAAGCACGCTGCCATGCACTTCGACGGGCACATGGGCGAAATACTCAGACGCATTCCCGAAGCCGACCGCAAATGCTTTAAAGTGGTGGTTCAGGATAGTTACGAAACCGGAGGACAGAACTTTACGGACGGTTTTCTGGAAGAATTTAAACAACGCTATGGTTACGACCCGATTCCTTATTTGCCGGTTTACAAAGGTTTTGTGGTAAACAGCCAACTGGAGTCCGACCGCTTTTTGTGGGACGTTCGCCGAATGGTTGCCGACAAGGTTGCCTACGACTACGTGGGCGGTTTGCGCGAAGCCAGCCACAAACACGGCTTGCATACCTGGCTCGAAAACTACGGGCACTGGGGATTCCCGGGCGAATTCCTGATGTATGGCGGACAATCGGATGAGATTGGCGGCGAGTTCTGGAGCGAAGGCGAACTGGGAGACATTGAAAACAGGGCAGCAACTTCATGTGGCCATATCTACGGAAAAACAAAAATTTCGGCCGAATCAAATACTTGTGCAGGGGCTCCTTTTGCGCGCTATCCCGCGGTAATTAAACAGCGCGGCGACCGTTTTTTTGCCGAAGGAATCAACAATACCCTTTTGCACGTTTACATCACTCAGCCCTACGAGGATAAGAATCCGGGGATGAATGCCTGGTTTGGAAATGAATTCAACCGGAAAAATACGTGGTTCTCTCAAATTGATGTCTATATCGACTACCTGAAACGCACCAACTATATGCTTCAGCAAGGCCTGAATGTCGCTGACGTGGCCTATTTTATTGGTGAAGATGCTCCCAAAATGACCGGTGTTGCCGATCCGGCGCTTCCGGTAGGTTACCAGTTCGATTACATGAATGCCGAAGTCATCGAAAAATATATGACTGTGAAAGACGGCCTGATTACTTTGCCGCACGGTACCCAGTACCGGATTTTGGTTTTACCCAAACTGGAAACCATGCGCCCTGAACTGTTGGCAAAAATTAAGCAGTTGGTGAACGACGGAGCTGTTGTGATGGGACCCGCACCAAAGCGTTCGCCCAGCTTACAGAATCAACCGGAGGCCGATCATGAAGTGCTGAAACTGGCATCTGAGTTATGGGGCGAAGTGGATGGCGTAAACGTAAAATTCAGGAATGTTGGAAAGGGACGGGTAATGAACGGCCTGAGCATGGAAGAAGCTTTTGCGCAAATCAATTGTGTGCCAGATTGTAAGTTGCCCGACGACCGGACAATTCATTACGGCCACCGCACCATGAAAAATGCCGAAATCTATTTCGTGACGAACCAAACCGGAGAAACAAAACTGATTACTCCTGAATTCAGGGTAAAAGGGGCTCAGCCCGAACTTTGGGAAGCTACCACGGGCAACATGCGGAAGCTCCCGGCATACGAACAGAAAGAAAATGCGACTGCTGTTCCGTTAAAACTGGCGCCTTACGAAAGTGTATTTATCGTCTTCCGCGAAAAGGGTGGCGAAGCATCGGTAGGCGGAGTCGAAGCAAATTATCCGGAACCAGCGGTTCTGGCCGATCTGAAAGGGCCGTGGACCGTTCAGTTTGATGCAGCACAACGAGGACCGAAGGAACCAGTGATTTTTGAGACACTTCAGGACTGGACAACTTTGGCCGACGAACAAATCAAATATTATTCCGGAACGGCTTCCTATACCTGCAAATTCAATCTGGATCAGTTGCCGGAGAATGAAACGGTGGTAATCAATCTGGGCAGTTTGACCGCAATGGCTAAAGTGACGGTTAACGGCACGCATGCAGGTGGAGTCTGGACAGCACCTTACCAGCTTGATATCACTAAACTCGTTAAGGCTGGCGAAAATGAATTGAAGATTGAAGTGGTAAATACCTGGGTAAACCGTTTGATTGGCGACAGTAAATTGCCGGCAGACCAACGGCCTACCTGGTGCCCGGTGAATACCTACAATGCGCAGAGCCCACTGCAACCTTCCGGATTATTTGGGCCTGTAACGATATCAAGCGTCAGGTATTGATAGATGTGGTTGAAAAGATGATGAATCATATGTAACCTGCATAATTGTGTTTTGCTTG
>JAEUSS010000010.1 GCA_016788685.1 Prolixibacteraceae bacterium
AGGTATTTTATTCTGCTCCAGTTTATTTTCGAAGCGGTGGTGCTTTCGTTACTGGGTGGTATCATTGGTTTGATACTTATTTTTATAGGAACTCTCATTTTCAGCTACGTGGCCGACATGACCATTGCCTTAACTGTGGCAAACATTATACTGGGACTGACCATTTCAGGAGTGATTGGTGTACTGGCCGGCTTTATCCCTGCGCTGTCAGCTTCGAGGCTCGATCCGGTTGAGGCCATGAACAGCGTTTAACGGAGCGCGTTAAAAGAATATCAGGGCTTCACTTAATGCGAAGCCCTGACTGTATTTTACGGGGATATTATAGTGTAAGATGTAGTATTGTCTGATTATAAAACATCAAAAAACATTCGTGCTACAGTCATGTAGATAATCAGTCCCAGGATGTCATTGGTGGTCGTGATAAACGGACCGGTTGCCACAGCCGGGTCGATCTTAAATTTGTTAAGCACCAACGGAATGACAGTCCCGAACAGCGAAGCAAAAATCATTACAATAAATAAGGTAATACTTACCGAATAGGTGAGTCGCATGTTTCCGGTAAAAAAGAAGTTGTATAAGAAAATGAGAACCGAAAACAACAAGGCAGTGCTGAATGCTACCGAAAGTTCCTTGAACAGTTTCCGGCCAATCGAATCGAAATTACGGTTTCCGCTGGCAATGCTCTGCACAATAATCGACGATGATTGTACTCCCACATTTCCGGCCATCGCCGCAATAAGCGGAATGAAAAATGCCATTGCCGGTATTTGTGCCAGTTGAGATTCGTGCGAACCGAGCACTCCGGCGCCGACAATTCCGCCGCACATGCCGATAAACAGCCAGGGGATTCGTGTCCAGGCGCGCCGGAATACATTGTCGCCCGCTTCCACATCTCCGGAAATACCTGAAGCCATCTGGTAATCTTTGTCGGCTTCTTCGCGAATAATATCCAGCACGTCGTCGATGGTAATCCGGCCTTTCAGCCTGCCGATCTGGTCGACTACCGGGAGTGCCACCAGGTCGTATTTTTCCATAATCTGGGCAACCTCTTCCTGGCTGGCATCGGTGCGTACCGAGTGGGCATCCTCGGTAACGAGGCTTTTTATGGGCGTGTGCGTGGGTTTCATGATCAGCTTTTTCAGCGAGAGTACGCCTTTCAGTATCCGGTTGTCATCGATCACATACACATAATAAATCTCGTCGATATCTTCTGCCTGAACACTGATTTCCTTCAGGCAGGTTTGTACCGTCCAGTTTTCGTTTACAGCTACCAGCTCGGTAGCCATGATTCCCCCGGCAGTATCTTCATCGTATTCGAGCAGGTCTGCAATGTCGCCGGCCTGTTCTTTATCTTCCATCTGGAGCAAAACCTCGTCTTGGAGATCTTCATCGAGTTCGGCCATCACATCGGCGGCATCGTCCGATTCCATCAGTTCAATAAACCGGTGAGCAATAACATCCGGAGGTAAAGCTTTTAAGAAACGCCTGCGGTCGGCTTCCGGAATTTCAATCAGGACATCGGAAGCTAATTCTCCGTCGAGCAGTAGAAAGAGGTATTGGGCCTCGTTCGAATCGAGTTCTTCCATAACTTCGGCGATGTCGGCAGCATGGAATTCGCTGATGGTCTGGATGATTTTTTCATCAGCCTTTTGGTCGATTAACTGGATGAGCTGGTCGATAAATTCTCTGTTCAGTTCAGTTCTCATAGCAGAAATAGTTTCAGTTTCCTGATTTTAAGTTTTGGGCAGAGCGCTTGTCTGCTATTCAATTTCAGGAATATCTTATGGGTTCAATATAGTATGTACTCGTTTACTGCGCTTGATTGCTGCCGGTTTCCTGTTCTTCGATTAACCGGGCGATCATTTCAAATTCGGCGACGCCCAATTGTTCCGGGCGTTTATCAAAAATCGGGTTCGTTTTCAGGTCTTCGCTTTGAATCATGCTTTTCAGTGAGTTGCGCATGGTTTTGCGTCGCTGGTTGAATGCCATTTTTACAATGCTGGTGAATAGTTTTTCGTTGCAGTTCAGGCGTTCTGTCTGGTTTCGCGTAAGCCTGATTACTCCGGACTTGACCTTTGGCGGCGGAGAGAATACATTTTCGTGTACGGTAAACAAGTATTCGATGTCGTAATATGCCTGAAGGAATACACTCAGGATTCCGTAAGTTTTTGAGCCCGGACCGGCAGCCAGACGTTCGGCCACTTCTTTTTGCAGCATTCCGACTACTTCCGGAACCTGGTTGCGGTATTCGAGGACCTTGAAAAATATCTGAGACGAAATGTTGTACGGGAAATTTCCGATAATGGCAAACGGTTCCTGAAAATACGTGTGCAGGTTAAGTTTCAGGAAATCATGTGAAATGATCCGTTCTTTGAGTTCCGGGAAATGCTGATTCAGATAATCAACCGATTCGCGGTCGATTTCAACTACCGAGGTTTCGAACGATTTATTTTGCAGCAGGAATTTTGTTAAAACACCCATTCCCGGGCCGATTTCCAATACTTTATTCAGGTTATTGGCCTGAAGGCTTTCTACAATTTTCTGAGCGATATTCTTATCGTTCAAAAAATGCTGGCCCAAATTCTTTTTTGCTCTTACTGTCGTCATCTTTTTCTGGTAGTTTTTGGAGCGCTTTTTAATTTGTTGATAAAAATCTGCCCGAATTAAAACAAAACTGTATTTTTGCCCTTAAGGCTAATTGTTGGAGGATTTTTGATGGAATTCTCCGGGTTGCCACGGCAAAAGTACGTTAATTTCATGTGTTTATAATTTGTTTTTTTTAAGTAACATAGTTCAGCCATCATTTTTTTTACGTTCGGGCAAAATCCCGTTTAATTCCAGTTTGTTTTGTATCGAAGCGTAAAGGCAACCAGATCAGTAAAATATAAGAAAATTGAAAAAAAATATAATCAAAGCTTTCCAGTTTATTTCCTTTTTCGTGCTCGGGATCCTCATATTCTGGGTGGTCTACAAAGATCAGGATATGGATCGGATCAAGAGTATTTTAAGCAACGATGTTAACTACTTCTGGATCATAGTTTCTCTTTTTCTGGGATTGCTGAGCCATGTGAGCCGTACCATCCGCTGGAACCTGATGATTGAGCCGCTTGGGCGCAAACCGCGGATGCTGAATACCTTTCTGGCGGTGATGGTTGGTTACCTGATGAACCTGGCGTTGCCACGAATGGGCGAAGTATCGAGGTGCGGCGTATTGGCGCGCTACGAAAAGATTCCGTTCACCAAATTGGTTGGTACCGTGGTGCTCGAACGCCTCATCGATGTGCTGATGCTGCTGTTGTTACTGGCCATTGTTGTTATCACTCAGTTTGGTCAGGTTTTGGAATTCCTGAATAATAATCCGGAAGTGAACCGG
>JAEUSS010000032.1 GCA_016788685.1 Prolixibacteraceae bacterium
TTGTCGGAAACATTTGCATGGACATGTGTATGATTGACGTAACCGGATTGCAGGTGGCCGTTGGCGATGAGGTGGAACTGATGGGTGAACATATTTTGGTGAGCGATATCGCCGAGACTATCGGAACAATTCCGTATGAGGTACTTACCGGGATTTCACAACGGGTGAAAAGGATCTACCTGCAGGAATAGTTTCATGGTATTTGTATAATTACCGGTCGGCGGTTTCAACGAGTTTTCCGTTTTCCAGCCTTAACTGTTTCGAAACTGAAATACTGGGTTTGCCGGTCATTGGTTCTTCTGGTTTTCGCTCCAGATAACTGACAGTTATTGCACCGTTTTCAACGGTAACTGCGAGGGGAGAGATGCGGTCGCCAAGAAGAATGACATTGGTTCCCTGATACCCCTGAGCAGAACCGAGAGCTGCTGCAACATAAAAGAATGTTCCGCTTCCGCCCTGGCTTTGGGTGAGAACGAATACCGCATCTTCAATTTGGTCGTTGTTCAGGTCTGCCTTTATTTCGTTGCCGGAATATTGAGTAACCTGCCTGGATGCAGCACCTGGCACAATTTCTTTTTCTTCGTAGCCATCGATTAAGGTGACTGGTCCGTTCTCGAAAAAGTAAGTGGAATTCCGGGGGTTTATTCCAAAGGAAATGCCGGAAACCGCCGAGCTGTCCTCTTTCCCGACTGTGTCTTTGCTGGTTTTTATCTGTATATTAACCGAAACAGCGTCGGTTTTGATAATTATTATTGCAACGATTACAGCAATAATGCATGCTGTTGCAATCAGCAATGTTTTTTTCATGGCGGTTTTATGCTTGACTTAAACCAAGTAGTGCTGCTTGGTTTAAGTTGGTTTGTGTATGTTGTTGCCTGTTGGTTAAATAGCTGTCGCGTTATCCCAGTTTGCTGATTTTTTCCAGACGGTGAATGTCCAGAATCCGGATTTTGCGGCCATCAATGGCAATCACCTTCTCGCCGGCAAAGGTCGACAGGGTGCGGATAGCATTTGAAGTGGTCATGTTCGAAAGGTTGGCAATGTCTTCCCTGGAAAGGTAAACTTTCAGGGTGGCGCCATCGTTTTCCCAGCCGTATTTTTCTTTCAGTAGAAGCAGCGATTCGGCTAAACGGCCACGAATATGTTTTTGGGTCAGTGTAACCGTCCGCATGTTGGAGAAGCCCAGCTCGCGGGCCAGTTTCTGGATCAGCTTCAGCGAAAAATTCGGGTTTCGGAGGAGTTTATTGTACAGATATTCATGCGAGATCATGCCGACAGTTGAGTCTTCCAGCGTGATGGCAGAGCCGATGTGCAGCTCTTCGGCCAGCATGGCCCGGTAGCCAATCAGCCCGAGTGGTTTGGTCATCCGGATAATTTGCTCACGTCCGCCTACGCCCTCCTTGTAAATAATAACTTTCCCATCGAGCAGGAACAAAAACGCTGTCGGTTTTTCCCCCTCTTTGAAAATGAATTCATTCTTCTTGTAATAGGCCACTGTGATGTGGTTCTTCAAATCCTCTTTTTCTTCAGGAGTTAGTGCACTGAAAATAGATTTCGGACTTTCAAAGATTTCTTTCATTCCCAATTCGTGACTCAACATAGAAATAAAATTTACATGTTCTGCAGCATCAAAGTTAAGTAAATTTGGCAAACAAGAAAATTTAGGCCATTTATTTTACTTCACTGTTACTGACAAATCTGGTGTTTAAAAACTCGCTCTTTTATCGAATAAAACTCATGAATACTTTGCCACCAAAGGCATGCGGCGGCCGAATCCAAATGCTTTGGAACTAATCCGGAGTATCGGCGGAGCCTGAAAGCGTTTGTATTCGTTATTGTTTACCATCCGCACGGTACGTAATACCGTGTTTTTGTCGAACCCCTTAGCAATGATTTCGTCTGGCGAAAGGTTCAGTTCAATGTAGTCGAACAGAATCTGATCCAGCGTATCGTAATCGGGCAGCGAATCCGAATCTTTCTGGTCGGGGCGAAGTTCTGCCGAAGGCGGTTTCTGAATGGTGTTGAACGGGATGATTTCCCGCTCGCGGTTAATCCAGTTGGCCATTTTAAAAAC
>JAEUSS010000034.1 GCA_016788685.1 Prolixibacteraceae bacterium
TGTCGAATCATTCAACAAAGATTTCCGGACCGGTATTATGAGTCTGACCAACGTAAACACGGGTTGGAACAGAACCAGATCATCTTCAGCAAATTTTGACCGCACTGTCAGGCAAACTTATAATGCCATCGCAAATTATCAAGTCGACTTTAAGGAGAAACACAGTATCTCGGCTATGGCTGGTTTTGAATATTTCGATTCTTATAACTATGGAGTTTATGCGGCAGGGGCCGGAGCTCCGACAGATGATTTCAGGGATTTGGGGCTGACACTGAATAATGCCGAACAACAAACCAGGTCAACCGATTCGTGGCACATCAGAGAACGAATTATTTCTCAGTTTGGCCGTATTAATTACGATTATGACGACAAATACCTTTTCGGATTTACCGTAAGAAGAGACGGATATTCCAGGTTGGTTGACGACAACCAGTATGGTGTATTTCCTGCATTCTCCGCCGGATGGCTTGTTTCGAAAGAGGAGTTTATGAAGTCGTCGCAAAAATGGCTTTCATATTTGAAAATCAGGACTGGTTGGGGTAAAAATGGGAATGTTGGCGGAATCGGTACTTATGAATTGCAAGGTGCTTATGGTTCGCAAACCGCCTACAACGGAACAATTGGTTTTTTACAAACCGGTATTGCAAACCGCAAACTGAAGTGGGAGAAAACCAATACTGTAGAGGTTGGTGCTGATGTGGGCTTTTTTGATAACCGGATTTATGCAACATTGGCCTACTACAACAGGGTTACTTCCGATAAGATTTCCAGTGTATTGTTGCCTACTTCTTCGGGCGTTTCCAGTGTCCGGACCAACAACGGAAGCATGAAAAATACCGGGTTTGAGATTGAAATAACCGGAAAAATTATTCAGAAAAAGGATTTCAAATGGCAAGTCAGCGGCAATGCTTCCTGGAATAAAAATATCGTATTGAAACTTCCTTTTAACGGAAACGAAAACAACCGTCAGGGAGGCCAGCAAATTTATGATCCGGCAACAAAGAAGACCGTTTGGGTAGGCGGTTTTCAGGAAGGACAGGAATGGGGAAGTGTATACGGATTTGTCAGCGAGGGTATCATCCGGAATGAGGCTGATTTGGCCAACTATAACAAGGTTGACCTTGCTGCAGGACAGGTGTGGTATAATGGTAGCGCCGGAAAGCGTGTTGCCAGCCAGAAAATCATGACAGAACGGGGCCTGAATCTGGCCGGCGGCTGGATCCCGACTCAAATGGGCGATGTGATGTGGAAAGATATTGACCAGAATGATACGATCGATACCAGGGATATGGTTTCGCTTGGACGACAGATTCCCCGCCTGACAGGAGGTTTTACAACAACCTTAAGCTATAAGAGATTTACGTTTGCTGCCCGGGTCGATTTTGGTATCGGACATGTGCAGCAGGATTTCATGCATTTGTGGGCTTTGGCTTGTGCTCAAGGCGAATTTGCACCAACTACCGCGGTTTATGATACCTGGACCGCGGACAACCCGAATGCTTCTCTTCCGAGATACCAGTGGGCCGATCAACTGAATACAAAAAACTACGACAGGCCAAGCAGCATGTTCTGGAAGAAATCGGATTACCTTTCATTCCGCGAAGTATCATTAAGTTACAGTGTTCCAACGGAATTGTTGAAGAAAGTGAAAATTGGCGGCCTGGTATTAACAGCTACAGGGCAGAATCTTGGGTATTTGACCAATAAAATGTTGAATCTTCCTGAACGTTCAGGAAATCAGAATGGTGCATACATTATACCAACACAACTGATCCTTGGTGCTGATATTACTTTCTAACTAAAATTTCAATATTATCTAAATACGGAATTATGAAAAATATAAAATACCTAATATTGGCGGTAATCATATCTCTTACTGTTACCTCGTGCCAGGATAAACTCGATCTTGCTCCTGAGGATTACTTTGGTGACGGAAATTTCTGGCAGAATGAATCTCAGGTTTCCAACTTTATGGTGGGTATCCACAAGCAATTAAGAGACAATCAGTTTATGTTCGTCCGTCTGGGAGAGATGCGTTCAGGGATTTACAGCAATGTCGACCGGCAGAATACGTCTTTGAACGAGTTGCAAATCATTGAGCAACGCATTGATGAAAACTCGGCCGGAATTTCTTCATGGGCCGGATTTTACGGGCCGATCTTGCAGCTGAATCTTTTTATCCAAAAGACCGAAGCAATAACGTTCCTGTCAGCCGATAAGAAAAACTATCTCCTGGGGCAGGCATACGGATTGAGAGCTTTCTATTATTTCCATTTGCTGCGCACCTACGGAGGTGTACCTCTTCGCCTTGAGCCGGAAGTTCTGAACGGAAATACCGACCCAGTACTTTTGCGCAAGGCCAGAGCTACCGAAGCCGAAACCCTTGATGCAATTAAGGCCGATATTACCAAATCAATAACTGCTTTTGGTTCTTTGGGGAGCCCGGCAGGCAAAAGCCAGTGGAGCCCGAAAGCTACCCTGATGCTGAAAGGTGAAGTCTATCTGTGGTCGGCAAAAGTCTATGGAACAACCGCCGACTTAGCCGAGGCCAAATCGGCTCTGAATGCCATTGCCGGCACTTCGCTGCAGACCAGTTTTGCCAACGTATTTGCCTATAACCAAAAAGATAATCCGGAAATTATTCTGAATATCCGCTATCTGGTTGGCGAAGAAGAAATGAGTAATGTTGCCGCTTACTTGTAT
>JAEUSS010000038.1 GCA_016788685.1 Prolixibacteraceae bacterium
CCTTTCTGCCCAGAACAGAAGGGTATCAGGAAAAGTCTTTGATACCCAGCATGAACCTCTCATCGGAGTAACCATTCAACTTGGTGGTACCACTCAAGGTACGGTTACTACTGCAGATGGATCTTTCAATCTTCTGGTTCCATCAGAAGCTGTCATTTTAAATATCTCTTATGTGGGCTACCTTACTCAAAAAATTAATGTAGCCCCGGATCAAAATGACATCAAGGTTTATATGAAGGAAGACGCCATTTTAATTGATGAAACGGTGGTTGTCGGTTATGGAACACAGAAAAAGGTTAACCTGACCGGATCAGTTACAACGGTTGAAAGCAAAGAACTTGAAAACCGGGTGGCCCATTCAGTGACGAATATGCTGCAAGGCTCTGTGCCGGGACTTAACATCACGACATCTTCAGGTGTACCCGGTAGTTCGCCAAGCATTAATATCCGTGGTGTAACTTCCATTAACGGTGCTTCTCCATTAGTGCTGATCGACGGTGCTGTCGGCGACCTGAACCGTGTTAACCCAAACGATGTAGAATCAATTTCGGTGATTAAAGATGCGTCGGCGGCGGCTGTTTACGGCGCACGTGCAGCTTTTGGGGTTATCCTGGTTACAACAAAATCGGGGGCGGGGCAAGACAATAAAGCGACTGTTCGTTACAGTGGCCGCTATGGATGGGAAAGCCCGACAACTTCTACCGATTATGAAACTACCGGATATTGGTCGGTATATACCATCAACAAGTTTTGGAAGGCCGACTCGGGAACGCTCTACGTCAACTACACTGATCGTGATATGCAGCAGCTATTAGCCCGTGTAAATGATAAGACTGAGAATCCCGATCGTCCCTGGGTAGTCGAAGAAATGAGAAACGGACGAAATCAATGGGTTTATTACGGCAACTACGACTGGTGGCACATGCAATATCGGGATAGCCATCCTGTGCAACAGCACAGTGTATCCATTAATGGCGGAACGAAGGATGTCAAGTATCTTGTATCGGGTGCGTATGATCGTCAGGAGGGTATCCTAAAAGTTCATCCTGATATTTTTAATAAATACAATTTGCGTTCAAAAATCGACTTCCGGATTAACAAGTGGACGACGATGACAAATAATACCTCGTTCTACGCTTCGCAATATAACTTTCAGGGAGATGGTAGTGTAGAAAATACGCTTGCTTATGGCGCAAGACATGCACTTGCAAATTTTCCGATGAAAAACCCTGACGGGTCATGGCTTTACAGTACACCATATTTGAACTATAAAGTAGGTAACGGCCGCCACATTATCCTTGGAGAAGGCTCGCACCGTAACATAAACAGGTCTTCTGACTTCTCTAATACTACCCGTCTTGTCATCACTCCGATAAAACCGTTGAGCATTACGGCCGACTTTACTTACCGCCAGTATCAGACACGTAATACCAGTCGTTCCAACAACATCTATTACCGGGAATACCCGGGTGCACCGCTTGGCGTATATGCAACCGGTGCTGGTGCCAACCGCCTCGACGAATCGGTTAATACACGCAATTACTACTCGACGAATATATATGCCAACTATAAACAATCGTTCGGCGAACATCATCTGTCGGGTACTGCCGGATTCAATTTCGAAACCCTGAAACTGAAAAATCTCTCCGCATACGGAGAATATCTATCTTCTTCAACGCTGGATGACTTAGACCTCGTGGGTCAAAATTCGGAGGGGCAAACCATCACAGGTGTTGGAGGCGGACAGAATGAATACGCTTTGACCGGCGTTTTCGGTCGTGTTAACTACGATTACAAGGGCCGTTATTTACTTGAGGTCAGTGGTCGTTACGACGGAACATCGCGTTTTGAAGCTGACAGTCGGTGGGGATGGTTCCCTTCTGCATCGGCAGGCTGGCGCATTTCAGAAGAGCCTTTCTTCGAATCGGCCAGAGGCACCATCGATAACCTGAAACTGAGGGCCTCTTTCGGAAGCCTGGGTAATCAAAATGTTTCTTCCTATTATGCCTACCTGAGGTTGGTTTCCATCAATGACTTCGCAGAATATTCGTTCAACGAAGGCAGCACCATGGGCAAATATTCGTCACTGGGTGCTCCTGTGGCTTCCGACCTGACCTGGGAAACGGCAGCGCAATGGGATCTCGGGTTCGACTTCGCTATGGCTAATAATCGGTTGAGCTTTACGGCCGACGTCTATATTCGTGATACCAAAAACATGTTGACCGACGGTATTGAACTGCCAGCAGTGTACGGAGCTTCTGTTCCAAAAATGAATACTGCCGACTTGCGCACAAAAGGTTACGAGGTGTCTGCCACATGGAGGGACAAACTAACCCTGGTAAACAAACCCCTGGAGTACAGCATTGGGGTTAATGTCAGCGACTACATGAGTACCATTACGAAATACGATAATGCCGACAAAACTTTTGCCAAGAGCTACTACGAAGGTATGCGCCTTGGAGAAATCTGGGGTTTCGTTACCGACGGACTTTATCAGAGTACTGAAGAAGCGCAGGCATATGCCCAGGAAGTTGATTTGAGTTATATCAACAACCGGATCACCGGCGGTTGGCAGGCAGGCGACCTTAAATTTTTAGATCTTGACGGGGATAAAAAACTGGGCATCGGTAGCAATAGTGTTAACGATCCGGGTGACCGTAAGATTTTGGGCAACTCGCTTCCGAGTTTTTCATACGGTATTAATGCAAGCATTCGCTGGTATGGTTTCGATGTTTCCACATTCTTCCAGGGCACCGGAAACCATTACTGGTACCCTACAGGACAGTCAATGCCATTCTGGGGACCTTATTCGTATCCTTATGTTACTTATTTACAGAAAGATTTTATGAAAGATGTATGGGCAGAAGATAACCGGGATGCATACTTTACGCGACCGATGGCCTATTCCGCCACTTCCGGCCCTTTGAGTAAGGTCAATGACCGTTATCTTCAGAACCTACGCTATCTGCGCCTTAAAAATCTAACTATCGGTTATACAATTCCGTCTAGTTTGACGAATAAAACAGGTATTGATGTGGTTCGTTTCTATTTTTCGGGTGAAAATCTTTACTATTGGTCGCCCCTTAAGAAACATACGAAATACCTTGATCCCGAAGGAGCCATTGACAGAAGTGACGTTGAGAACAACGCCTTCTATCCCTGGCAAAAGACCATTATGTTTGGTGTAGATATTACTTTTTAACACGATTAAGCTATGATAAAGATGAAACGTTTTTCTATAGTAGCCATGACATTGCTTATGGGTCTTTCGGCTTGTAATGATCTCCTTGATCTGAAGCCATTGAGCCAGATTTCACAGGAGAATTATTTCCAGACGGAAACAGATCTTCAGCTTTTCAGCAACCCTTTCTATAATAACCTGCTGGACAAATCGCCCTACGATTTGCAGAGCGACCTTTATGTTTGCCAAAACCTGTCGGACGAAATGTTGGGAGGCACCAAGCGTACCGTTCCCGCTTCGGGCGGAGGATGGTCGTGGAGTGACTTGCGTAGGATGAATACATTGATAGCTTATGCCGGTCAATGCAAGGACGAGGATGCTGTTATTAAATATACAGCACTAACCCGGTTCTTCCGTGCTTTTTTCTATTTCGAGAAGATAAAACGCTTCGGCGATGTGCCGTGGTACGAAGTTGAACTGGGTTCGGCAGACGAAGAACTCTACAATGCCCGCGATTCGCGCGAATTCGTTATGACCAAAATGATTGAGGACATTGACTACGCCATCGCTAATCTTCCCAGCAAGCAACAGGAAAAAAGCAGTCCTTATCGTGTCAACAAATATGCAGCCATGGCGTTGAAAGCTCAGTTTTGCCTGTACGAAGGTACTTACCGGAAATATTACTCCCTCAATCTTGAAGGACACGATTACAAATATTATCTGGAGCAATCGGCAGCAGCAGCACAAAACTTAATGAATGATGGCGCATACAGCCTGTACAGTACCGGTCATCCGGAAAGGGACTATCTGACGCTTTTTGCCGAAGAAAATGCCGATCCGAATGAGTATATCCTCGCTATCAAATTCGACTACGGACTTAGCATTTACCATAACGCTACTGCCCATACGCTGGTACCAACACAAGGACGACCGGGACTGACCCGCAAGATGGTGAATACTTATCTAAAAAAAGACGGTACGGCATTCACCAACCAGTCTGGATGGCAGGAGATGTCGTTCATCGAAGAAATGAAGGACCGCGATCCCCGACTGGCTCAAAGCATCCGTACACCGGGATATACACGCATTGGGCAAACAACAGTGCTGGCGCCCGACCTTTCAATAAGTGTTACCGGATATCAGCCCATTAAGTTTGTACAGGATCCTAAAGCATCGGGCGGCAACGTCGATCGGAACGAACGTTCTACTTGCGACTTGCCGGTTTACCGCTATGCCGAGGTGCTCCTTAATTATGCCGAAGCAAAGGCAGAACTTGGTAACTTGACACAGGCTGACCTTGACAAATCTATCAATCTGATCCGTCAGCGTGCAGGAATGCCTGGCCTTGACATGAACGCTGCCAATGCCAATCCCGACAGATACCTTTCTGACGCAGAAACAGGCTATCCGAATGTTACGGGCGCAAACAAAGGCGTCATCCTTGAAATCCGCCGTGAACGGGCAATTGAACTGAACCAGGAAGGATTCCGCTTCGACGATCTGGTACGCTGGAAAGCCGGCTATTGCATCGACCAGTCCACTTATGGCATGTATTTCCCCGGTCCCGGAGCATACGATCTGAGTGGTGACGGACAGGCAGATGTTACACTTTATGCCAATGGAACACCCAAACCTGCCGTTACTTCCGGTGTAGCGTATGAGATAGGTAACGAAATCATTCTTTCAGGAGGCAATAAAGGGTACATTTACTATCATAAAAATATCGAACGCACTGCTTTCGATGAAGGGCGCGATTATCTCTACCCGATTCCGATTAACGAGCGTTCGCTTAACCACAATCTTACGCAGAACCCGGGTTGGAATGACGGACTCTCTTTTTAATTGAAAATTGGTAATTAAAAATTGGTAATTGAAAAAAAATTGCAAAAAATGAAACGAATAAATTATATCATACTCTCTATTCTGCTGGTGTTTGCAAGCCTCTTGCAGGGCTGCAACGATGAAGAGAGCGAACTGTCGAAGGCAGTTTTGGCGAGCGCCGGTACGCTGAGTTTTGAAGCGACCGGAACATCGGAAAAAACCATCACCGTTTATGCTGATGCCGACTGGGTTACGGAGGTTCCTGAATGGGTAACTGTCACACCTGCTTCCGGTACAGGAACGATGGATGTTACAATTACTGTAACGGAAAATATCCGCGGCGGAGCTGTTGACAATCCCCGCAAGGCTGCGGTTGTATTCAAGGGAGGCACACTGGCAAGCCGGGCCGAAGTGATAATTTTTCAGGATGGAGACAAATATCGCGACTGTAAGGAATATACACTTGCAGAATTGGCAGCATTGGCTAACGAAACGGTCGTTGCTGTTCCACAGGTCATCGTATCAGCAGTCACAGCAAAAGGGTTCATTGTTAGCGATGGAACTGTAAATATCTTTATGCAAAGTTCCTCGGCTGTAAGCGTTGGTGACAAGGTTACGGTAAAAGGAACAAAGCTTTCCGATACTTATTCGCTTCCATACGTAGAATGCGACGAAGCGAATGTTAATGCTACGGGCAGTACGGTAACCTATCCTGCCGCGACAGATATTACCGATAAAGTGGATACTTATACCTCTACTTCGAGAGCTTTAATTAGGGTCAGCGGTATATTGAATGGCAATAATGTATCGGTAGAAGGTGCCAATTATTCTGTTGCAGTAACAGATGCTCCGGAAAATTTTGACCTTGCTCCGTTGAATGGGCATAAAGTAAAAGCTACTGGTTATTTTGCAGGTGTGGCCGCTCCTGTTATTAAGCTTAATGCGACGGCCATTGAAGACCTCGGTGTTGTGGAAATCATCTATTTTGCTGAGGATTTTGAGTGGTTGAAACCTTGGGCTGAAATAAGCGCAGCCGGCCAGACAGTTGAGACAGATAACATTAGCGCAACAGCTCCTCAGATATCAGCTTCATCTACTGCTGTTGATGGCATTACAGCCAATGATGCTCTTCTCCAGAAAGGTTACCAATTCCTGCGTGTTACCCCGACGAGTACAGATGCGGGCGAGTGTATCTATCTTCAGAACAATTACCTCAAGTTTGGAAAAACGGGCTATCAGGCCGGTATCGTTCTTCCGAAAATTGAAGACATTCCTTCTGGTGCAACAACCGTACTGTTGTTCGACTGGTGTCCGATGCGTCAGGGATCGGGTACAATTGATCCCGTCAACCTGATCGTCATCGTTACTAATGGAAGCGATGAAGCGACATTCGAAATACCCGAATCAGGTTTTGAGAGTGGTCATAAACTTGAGTGGATCAGAGCCGAAGTAGCGCTCACTGGTGTTACGATCAGCAATGATACAAAGATTACGATCCGTCAGACTAACTGGCAGTTAAAAACTGCCAACCGCTGGTTCCTCGATAATATTAAACTTAAAAAGGCTAATTGATAAATTGCCGTATAAACAGAGAGGCTGCCCTATATTCTGGGGCGGCCTTTCTATTATACGGAAGAAAGTGTAGTGAACAATCTTCACCTGTTTTATTGAGGATTGACCTGATTTCCATAGGTTTGGATAACGAAAATTTATCCGGTATGTATATCAGGGTGACCACAAACAGCAAAAGCACCGCTTATTACCATCTGGTGGAGTCTTATCGTGATCAGGGCAAGGGCAGGCAACGCGCCCTGTTGTCGCTTGGCCGTGTCAAAGATGGGAAGTTGGAACAGTTAGCCGAAGCCATCAGGGAATAACCTACCTTGTTCACTTGGGATATACAAACGTCCGCAATCGCTAGTACAGATCGCAGCTGGTGGCGGCTTCTCAGCTATTAGCAACGAATTTGTGATCCGACTTGCACAAGATTAACGAACCGCCTTCATACCATCCGCCAACTGGCCAACTTACCCAGCTTCTGTAACCGAACATGAAGCCTATTGCGCTGCATTCTGGAATCAATCTGAGGCAGAAAGGTCATTCACAATTAAAGGTGCAACCTCCGAAACCCAGATTAAATTCTTAGGCGGTGATTATAACCTTAAAAATGTTGGACAAGGAAAAAATCGTTTGTTCATCGACGACATTAAAGTTTTGATACCCAACTATGATGTGCTCATAGTGAATACTTGTTATGCAGGACAGGAAGTAGCAGCATATTCCTGAAGCTTTCTGTTCTGCTTTTCACCCGAAATCCAAGCAACGCCATACTGGATTTGAATAACTCTATCTTTTTTTAAAAAATTCCTTTTTTTTTAACAACCATTCACAAAGAAAGCCGTTCCCTTCGGGGGCGGCTTTTGCATTTTGATTGATCCGATGACTTCGAGTCATCGGATCAATAGCAAGCAAGACGTATTTTGAGATTCAGCAGGAAACTCGAAGCTACCTGTTGAATAACCGGGCAAACGACACTCTTGTTCTTCATGAGCTCCCGTCCCCCGGGACGGCCAGATTCTCCCCGGGACGATGATTTTCACCCCCGGGACAGCAAAACACCTCCCGGGACGGCGATTTTCTCACCCGGGACGGCAAAAACTTCCCCGGGGCGGCTGACAGCAGGCATTTGCTCGTTTACATCAGGTTAAAAAAATACCAAACCCTCCTGAAACCCGCGAAAGGACAGCTCCCTTCCCAACAGGACGGCTTCCTGACCTACAGGGCGACCAGATTTTCAACAGGACGGGTATTTATTGCTACATGACGGCAAAAACTCTAACATGACGGGTATTTTTATCTACATGGCGGCTTCCTTTCCTACATGACGGCGAAATCTTTAACAGGGCCAATGGTGGCGGGCATTTGCATCTAACCGTTGGCTAAAGCCAGACGGCAAAGGATAATGTCTCAATTTTCGTCAACGCCATTGTTCAAAGAACTATCCTTTGCCGTTCGTCTTCAGCGAACGGATTGTTGAAAACAAACATAAATGTTCGATTGGATGATGATTTAAAATTCAGTAATTTGGACAAAACCAAAAATCCAATGACATCGGATAAGATTACAACAGAAATGCCAACCAAATTTCCAGACGATTGTAATGATTTGGGTGATTCTTCATTGATGGAAAAAGAAGAACTTAATGAAAAGTTGATGGAATACATTAACAGAAACAATTTTTGGACTGATAAAACTATAAATCAACTTGGGTATTCAATCAATCTATTTACAACAGTCGGGATAGGTTTTTTAGGTTATTTAGTGACTAACAGGGATAAATTTCCTCCCTTAGAATTTATTTCCGGTGGAGATATAAATTGCTTATTAATAACTTATTTCACTGCAACATTCCTGATCTTCTTTTCAATTATTATTGGTTTTGCATCCGTATTAAGTAGGTTATTTGATTTTAGAATAACAAGGCATATAAGTCTTACTCGAAAACGGTTTCTTTCAAGGACGAAAAGTAGAAAAGGCTTAATAAATAGCCCGATTATCGATATCTCAAAAGAAAAATACTGTAGATCATTTTGGAAAAATGTATTTGGGAAAATTGAATTCATTGACGAAAGTGATTTCAAAAATAATAAAGTACCAGACAAAATTGAGCAATTAAGGAAAGAATCTAAGATACTGGGAGCATTAACTTGGGAAATGCATCGTTGTCAAATCGCACTTTTTATTATAGGTACATTTTTGTATGGATTGACCATATTTAGGTGAATAATTAAGAAAAAACTATGTCAATAAAATTTTATTGGAAAGCATGCATACAACAATCCTTATTAGTTTGAAAATAATTATTAGTTGATTATGAAAAAGTTAAAATTACTTCTTGCAATTGTTATCAGTTTTGTTTCATTAACGACGTTCTCCCAAACAAAGGAAGAAACGATTGATTGGTTAAATACAAAGTTTATTGAATGTAAACTGCAAATACCAGGTTTAGAGCATATTAATAAAATTGCGATTAAATTAAATAATGCAAAAGAACCAATGTTACTATTTTATGTGCCATACATAAAATCATATAACATGGTAAATCCCAAGGATATTGCTAGACTCTATACTGAAAGAGCACCAAATGGAAATCTTAATATCAACGTGATAAGCAAAGAACGAAGAATTCTTCAAGGTACAATTAATACGAATACCCTTGAGCCTGTTGATTATGTATTCGTTGATAATTTTAGTCTTTTACTCGAAGGTCCGGACGAAGAAATTTATAGGCTCAAAAAGGGTATTGAGCACCTGATCACACTTTTGGGTGGGAAGATACAAGAGGATAATCTTTTTAAATGAAAATACCATTTTGGAGTGTAAATTAAACTCTGTCTGCTCATCTCATAACAAAAAAGCCGCTCCCCATCAGGAAAGCGGCTTTTGTATTTTGATTGATCCGATGACTTGGAGTCATCGGATCAATAATGAGTGGCATTCTTATTCTTCGGCGGCTTATTACCCGTCGGCTAAAGCCAGACGGCAAAAGATAATGTCTCAATTTTCGACAACGCCATTGTTCAAAGAACTATCCTTTGCCGTTCGTCTTCAGCGAATGGATTGTTGAAAACAAACATAAAAGTTCGATTGGATTATGGTTTAAAATTCAGACATTTGAGAAGCAAATTGGGAAATTCAATATAAATATAAATGACTGTCTCATGAAAGAATATAATATTGCAATAATAGCTGGAATTTTCGCAATTGTGGCAGCACTGGTTCCAATAATCCTTTCAAAACGGAAAAGGGAGAAAATAGGTAGTTCAAAAAACAGCCATACAGATCAACTAAAAATTGAGGCAAGCGCCAAGCTATTTGAATTGACTAGCGGGCTTGTCAAATTGACTACAGATGACTTTCGTCCAGTAAAAAAAGGTTACTTAAAAGAAGTGAAAGGCAAATATGATGAACTTGTTGATTTTTTCAACTCGAAAGAATACCTCTTCAATGATGATATAATTAGAACAGTGAAATCAATTAAAGAGATCATTCACAAAGCTATTAAACTCATGGAGTCTCTTGAGACTTATCGATTTCAAGGTCTATTGAAATACATTGAGAATGAACAGAAGGCACTTGAAGAATTTTTCATTGATCAGATGCAAAAAGAATTGCCTCTTCTCCGAGAAAATCTAAAGGAACTGATAAGAAAATGAAACAAAAAAAGCCGCTCCCCATTCAGGAAAGCGGCTTTTGTATTTTGATTGATCCGATGACTTGGAGTCATCGGATCAATAATGAACAGCATAAATTATTCTTCGTGAGCGGCCAGCAACACTTCCAGGATTTTCTTTCCGGCAGCGGCAACGTTGGTACCCGGGCCGAAAATGGCAACTACACCGGCATCGTACAAATACTGGTAGTCCTGTGCCGGAATTACACCACCGGCAATGACCATGATGTCTTCGCGGCCCAGTTTTTTCAGTTCGGCGATAACGGCCGGAACCAGTGTTTTATGACCGGCAGCCAGCGACGAGATACCCATCACGTGCACGTCGTTTTCAACGGCTTGTTTGGCGGCTTCTTCCGGAGTCTGGAACAGCGGGCCCATGTCCACGTCGAAACCTAAGTCGGCATAACCGGTTGCAACTACTTTTGCACCGCGGTCGTGTCCGTCCTGACCCATTTTGGCGATCATGATGCGTGGCTGACGACCTTCGAGTTTGGCAAATTTAGCGGCCAATTCCTGCGCTTCCTTGAAGGTGGAATCGTTTTTACTTTCTGCTGAATACACGCCTGAAATAGTTCTGATTACTGCTTTATAACGTCCAACATGTTTTTCGCATGCGTAAGAAATTTCGCCCAGTGATGCACGTTTCTGTGCTGCAACAACAGCCAGTTCCAACAGGTTGCCTTCGCCGGTTTCAACGGCTTTGCTGAGGGCTTCCAATGCAGCCTGACATTCGCCTTCGTTGCGTTCGGCACGCAATTTATTCAAACGTTCGATCTGT
>JAEUSS010000082.1 GCA_016788685.1 Prolixibacteraceae bacterium
CGCAAAGATCTTTAGTCGTTTCTTTAAATCATTAGCGTTCATTTTGCAAATAGTAAATCGTCAATAAATAAATGGTAAATTGAATCAGCGTTTCACTCTCGCGTTTCCGCCCCAGATACTCCAAACCATGTCTTCGTCGGCAGGTTGGGCATAGTCGGTCAGGAAAGTGGTTGCCAGAGCGCCGGTTGCCCAGCCAAATTGCGGCCATTTTTCGGGTTCCCAGCCTTTCAGTATGCCGTAAAGCAAGCCGCCTACAAAGCCGTCGCCACCGCCAATACGGTCGAGAACAGTGATTTTGCGGGGTTCAATCACGTGCCAGTTTTCGCCTTCGAGCATAATGGCGCCCCAAAGGTGTTCGTTGGCACTGATGACCTGGCGCAATGTCGTTGCAAATACCGAAGCGTTCGGGAAGGCTGCTTTTACACGGCCAATCATGCCTTTGAACCCTTCAATTTCGGCTTCGATGCCTTTACCTCCGGCTTCCGGACCTTCAATGCCCAAACATAACTGGAAGTCTTCTTCGTTGCCGATCAGAATATCAGCAACCGAAGCAATTTCGGTAAAATTGGCACGTAATTCAGCTTCGCGGCCTTTCCAGAACGATGCACGGTAATTCAGGTCGAAGGCGATGCGGGTGCCGTATTTTTTTGCAGCACGGGCAATTTCGAGGCAGAATGTACTGGTTTCAGGAGAAAGCGCACCAATTAAGCCGGAAAGATGTACAATCTGAACACCTTCCTGACCGAATATCCGGTCGAGATCAAAATCTTTTACATTTAAAGTGCGCCCAACTTCACCGGCACGATCATTTTGCACGCGGGGGCCGCGGGTTCCGAAACCACTGTCGGCAATGTTGAACTGGTGGCGGTATCCCCACGGATCGCCCTGAGCTACTTCCGGTCCTTCATAATCCATGTGGCGGCTTTTCAGATTGCTCTTGATGAACTGGGCAATCGGACTGTCTTTGACGAAGGTGGTGAGCACCTTCACCGGAAGACCAAGGTACGAAGCGATACTAGCCACGTTGGTTTCGGCGCTGGTAGCCTGCATTTCGAACAGGTTGCTGCTGTGTACCGGTTGCCCGTTTACCGGTGTGATGCGGACACCCATGCTGGTAGGAACCAACAGGGAATATTTACAGTTTTTCTTTAATTCGATGCTCATATTTTGATTGTTAGATGTTTCCTATCGGTTGTTGAAATAGTTGTCTAGGTTGTCATTGTTGTAGGGTTGTCGTTGTTAAATCCCAAAGACTATTTCAGGACTAACTCGTAACCCGCAACCCGAATCTCGTAACTTGCAGCCTTTTTACACGCCTCCGAATGCGCTGTAGCCGCCGTCAACCGGGATTACAATGCCGGTCACAAAGGATGAAATATCGGAAAGAAGGAACAGGGTTGCTCCCTGAAGATCTTCCGGCTCACCAAATTTTCCCATTGGAGTATTGTTTACAATCTTTTGTCCGCGCGGAGAGAATCCCCCGTTGGCTTGGTCTAATACTAAAAAACGGTTCTGATCGGTAATGAAAAAGCCCGGAGCAATAGCGTTGACACGAATCCCCACTTTTGCCAAATGAACAGAAAGCCACTGCGTGAAGTTGTTGATAGACGCCTTTGCAGCCGAGTATGCCGGAATCTTGGTCAGCGGTTTGTATGAGTTCATCGAAGAAACATTCAGTACCACTCCTTTCTTATTTTTCAGCATATCGGTTGTAAATACCATTGTCGGGAGCAAAGTTCCTTTGAAGTTGAGGTCGAACACTTTATCGAAACCGTCCATTTCCAGCCCGTAGAATGTGTCTTCAGGCCGGTTGATGCTTTCCTCGTCCATCTGTTCCATTTTGGTAGTTGCGGTAGGGTGGTTTCCTCCGGCCCCGTTGATAAGCATATCGATGTCGCCCAGTTGCTCGTTGATGATTTGTTTGGCTTTACTCAGCGATTCTTTATTCAGCACGTTGCCTTCAACGCCGATGACCTGGTTACCGAATTCAGCCGAAACTTCGGCAGCCATCTGAGCCGATCGTTCGGGATTGATGTCAACAATTGCAATTTTTACACCCACTGAGGCCATTGCTTTAACCATTGCCGAGCCGATAACGCCTGCACCGCCGGTTATCACGCATACTTTACCGCTAAGGTCATTAAAACTAATTGGATTCATTTTTTCTTATTTTGTTTAGTTATTTATAATAGTCCAGATTTTCTTTGGTGATGATATCAATGGAAGTGTAGTTTTCGCTGTCGACCGCCTTTTTCAGGATAAGATACTCAAAGAGAGTGATGATCGCCTTGTAGCCTTGCTCCTCCGGCCGTTGACATATCAAAAAGTCGACAATTCCTTTTTTCAGAAAGCTGATGTTTTCGTTAATTAGATCGTGCCCGATTACGCGCATTCCCGAAATGTTTGATTGTTCGATCAGCCGGGCCAGATAATAAACCTGCGAGTTGGTTACAAAAATGCCTTTAATGTCCGGGTTTGACTGAAGTTGATCTAACAGCCTGTTTTGGCAGGTGATGTCATTCGGATCAGCAATTTCAAGGGTAATAAGTTTCTTTTTTCCTGAAGACGTATTGGCGCTGAAATATTCGTAAAATCCTTTTTCCCTTTGTGCCAGATGATTCAAGTTATCCATTTCCTTGGCAAAGTGGAGGATTAGTATGGACGCATTCTCCGGAACACAATAGTCGAGCAGTTTGGCGGCAAGGGTTCCGGATTGAAACGAATTTTGCCCGATGTAACTTATTTTGTCAGAGTCTTTAATGTTCGAATCGATAAAGATATAAGGTATTTCCCGTCTTTTCAGCTCCGAAATGAACTCTTTCGATTCGCGCGAGAAGAATGGAGCCAGTACCACACCTTCAGGGTTGCTTTGAAGTATCAGTCCGGCTTCTCTGGCAAAAGTCTGAGAGTCAGACTGCTTAAACAGGTGGATGTTGATCTCCACTCCGTATTGCTGTATTTCCTGAAAAGCCTTTTGGACACCAATCATCGGTTTGTTCCAGTACGACTCGGAAGAAATTGGTTCAGGAAAAAGCAATGAGAAAG
>JAEUSS010000122.1 GCA_016788685.1 Prolixibacteraceae bacterium
GTTTTGTTCCATACGCCCTGAATCCATTTCTAGCGAAGTGATGACATTGCGCTGGCGGTTGGCCTTGCGTCCGTTGGTTACCCACGAACCATATTTTTCGTCGATTTCCTCGTCAGTCATGCGGGGGACATAGTCGGACAGTATTACTTTTTCCATTGTTTGTCCAATCACACCATCGGTAAGAATCAAGGCCGGATTGCGATATTTAAAGGCCAGATTAAAACCAAGCTCAACAAAGTCGTTCATTTCCTGAACCGATGAGGGGGCCAGCACAATCAGGCGGTAATCGCCGTGTCCGCCACCTTTGGTCGATTGAAAATAGTCGGCCTGCGAAGGTTGGATGGTTCCCAGGCCTGGGCCGCCACGCTGAACATTTACGATAACGCAGGGAAGCTCGGCTCCGGCAAGATATGATATTCCTTCGGCCATCAGGCTGATGCCCGGGCTGGAGGAAGATGTCATGACTTTTTTCCCGGCTCCGGCAGCGCCGTGAACCATATGAATGGAAGCAATTTCGCTTTCAGCCTGAAGCACTACCATTCCGGTTTCGTTCCAGGGTTCGCGGTCCATCAGAGTTTCCATTATTTCTGATTGGGGAGTTATGGGGTATCCGAAATAACCGTCGCAACCACAGCGAATGGCCGCTTCGGCAATTACCTCATTTCCCTTCATTAATCTTAATTCTCCCATATGATGTTGTTTTACAATTTTTCTTTGTTGAGAAAAGTGCCTGGGTTTGGCGAATTCCGAACGTGTTATATTTTAACCCGGTAAACAGTAATGCAGGTATCGGGACAAACCGTTGCACAGTTCGAACAGCCGATACAGTTTCCCGGATTCTTCATGAACGAATAATGATACCCACGGCTGTTTACCTGTTTATTTTGACTGAGTACATCCTGAGGACAGGCGACAACACAGAGTCCGCAACCTTTGCATTCTTCGTTGTCAACTACTACTGCTCCAATTACTTTTGCCATGATCTGTATTTAAATTATTATTTAATCCTTCTTAAAACTGAGCCAGTTGATACAAAGCTAGCTGAACTTGCTCATTGCTTGTGCAACAAATGTTGCGAAATCAGATTTTATGCAGCATCCGTGTAAAAATATTACGATGGATGCCCAGATAGGATGCAATATGCTGCCGCTGAACCCGCGATACCAGATCGCTGTTTTCGGCAATGAACTTTTTAACCCGCTGTAAAGCCGTCAGCGACTGGAAAGCGTAGACCCGTTTCAACGCTTTTATATAACTTTCTTCAGCGATAATCCGAACCATATGTTCCAGTTGCGGGTTCTGTTTCGTGAGTATATCGTATTCGGCTCTTGTAATATAAATCAGTGTCGAATCCTCGTATGCCCGGATCGATTCGGTTGATTTTTTACCGAGCATAAAGCTTTCGTGGCTGGTGATGATGGCATGGTTGGGAGGATAGAAAAAATTGGATACCCATTCCTGACCGTTTTCCGAAATGTAGGAAGAATAAAGCAATCCGTCGAGTACAATGCCTAGTTTCTGAGACGGATCGCCGTAATCGAGAAATACTTCTCCTTTCTTTAAATTTACCGGACACTTCTTTACAAAGAACTCCTTCAGCTGAACAAGCGTTTCAGTATATCCTGCAAACAGATGGTTGATTCCGGTACTCATTCTTTAGCTATACGTTTCGTTAAAAAGCTTAAGCCGCTGTTCGAGGTCGGCAAACTGATCTCTTTTTACATGCGAAACACAGGCCCGCAGCCCTTCTTTTTCGCTGCCTGTATTCTTCAGGGTAATGGCGCTGATGCCATAGTATAACAAGTTTTCCAGAAGCTGCCCGCCGGTCATTCCGGGATAACCGATTGTGAAATAAAATCCGTCGGCTATCGGTTCGTCACCATCTTTTTCATAAACGATTGTAAAGCCGTTGGCTACAAACAAATCTTTCATGATTTTGGCTTTCCGGCCATATTCTTTAACATCCTCAATAAAATTGAATTCTCCGTCGCTTGCAGCTTTAAACATGGCAGCCAAAGCGTGCTGGGTAGAATGCGTAATTCCGGAAGAAAGGGCATACAGCACCTGCATGACAATGGTAAAACCGAAAGGCCTGCTGCCAAAACGTTTTTCCAGATTATCGTACTGGCGGTTCCACAGCACATTGGATATGGCCATGATGGCGGCACGCTGTCCGGCATACGAGAAAATTTTAGATGCCGATATAAACAGCACATAATTTTCGGTGTATTTGGCAACGGTTGGCTGGTAAGGCGGCTTGCCGGGCGTGTATAAATCTTTTCTGAAGTCCATGCCAAAGTATGCCAGGTCTTCCATTACAATAACATCGTATTTGGTGGCCAACTCTCCGATAATCTGCAATTCTTCTTCCGTAAAACAAATCCAGCTCGGGTTGTTCGGATTGGAATAAATCATCGCGTTGATGTTGCCTTGTACCAGGTACGATTCCAGTTTCTCGCGGAGTTTTTCGCCCCGGAAATCAAACACATCAAACGACTGATGTTTATGACCCATGACGGTCATTTGCTGTTTCTGTACCGGAAATCCGGGATCAAGGAACAGCGTGGTGTCTTTTTTCTGATCGACATTTCCGGCAACCAAAAGGGCAGCAAAGGTTCCCTGCATGGACCCGCAGGTTGGGATACAGCTTGCGGGGTCAACGTCAATATTCATGAATGTTTTGATGAAGCGGGAAGCTTCGTATTTGAGTGGTTTGATGCCATCCATCATGGGGTAAACCGAAGCGACACCGGCCTGAAGGGCCTTGATTTCGGCATCGACGCCTACCTGGGCGGCGGGCAATCCGGGAACGCCCATTTCCATGCGTACGAATTTCAGTTTGCTTTCTTCTTCAATCAGGTTGATTAAAGCCACAATCTCGCGGATTGAAGCTTTTCCCGGATCTTTAATCCGGAGTTTATCGAGGTGTTTTTTTACAATTTCTTGTTGAACTGGAATCTGATTCATTGGTGAAAAAGTCGGAATTACGGAGTAAAAATAAGCAAAGTATTTGCGATAAATCAAATACATTCAGGGTATTGCAGAACAGGTTTGGCAATTCGGAAACACAAGCAGTTCCCGAATTTTAATTTGAAAGCTAGTACCCCTTTCTTGTTTTGAATTAACAGAAAATCAGGTCAAAAGATGAACCTGTATTTTGTCATGTTTCGGAATATTAAAGTCCGAAGGCTGGTTTTATGGTGTTTATCCAGTTGGCAATACGCTCGTCGGTCAGTTCCGGTTCAAAATCTTCATCGATCGGTAGGCCGACAAACATTCCGTCGAGGATTGCCTCTGAATCATCAAATTCGTAAGATGACGGGTCGACTTTACCAACGATCGTTGCGCCATTTTTCAGCAGATCCTTGGCCAGTACGCCCATGGCATTGACAAAATAGCTTGAATAAGTAACGTGGTCGCCAAGTCCGAAAATGGCTACGGTCTTGCCTGAAAAGTCGACTTTGCTGATGTTTGGAAAAAACTTGCTCCAGTCGGTGTTGGAGTAGTCTGAATCCCAGGTTTCTTTTCCAACGGTAGAGATTCCAAATATAATCTGGTCGAATTTTTCGAGATCCGAAGCTTTGGCATCATTCACAGCGATCATTTCGACATGCTGTTCGCCCAGGGCTGCTTTTACTTTCTCGGCAACACGGTGAACAGAACCTTTCAGCGGGCCAAAAAATAATCCAATTTTGCTCATATTCTAGATTTTATTGATTATGAATTGCTAATTCTCCATGTACATATTCGCCAAGCACCGAGAGGCTGGAAACGTTTTTCAGGATGGCGTGAAGCGCTTTTTCGTAGTTTGCGATGTTATCCCATTCCACATCAACGTGAAAAGTATATTCGTTGGGTTTGCCGATAATCGGAACCGATTGAATTTTGGTCAGGTTGATTTTGTTCTCGGCGAAGGTATTCAGCACATTAGCCAATGCACCGTAATAGTGGCCCACCTCGAAACAAAGAGAAGCCTTGTTGGCTGATTCGTTGGGTTTTGCATGCTTGGATAAAATCAGGAAACGGGTGTAGTTTCGTTTGTTGATTTCGAGGCCCGAATCCAGTATTTCCAGGTTGTAAAGTTCGGCGGTGCGGTGGTTGCCAATGGCAGCGGCATCGGTCAGCTTTTGCTGATGAACGAGTTTTCCTGAAGCTGCCGTATCCTGATTTTCGATGATCTGTACATTCGGGAAATTGGCTTCCAGGTATTCGGCACACTGCTTAATGGCTATGGGGTGCGAATAAATGGTTTTGATGTCGGCTTTGGTGACACCCGGATTGGCCATCAGGTTCATCTGGATGTGAATGTAGATTTCGCCGATAATCTTTAAGTGGTAGTCGCGTATCAGCGCATAATTTTGCAGCAGGCTTCCGGCAATCGAATTTTCGATGGCCATTACAGCAATGCTAACCTGGTCTGAATCGATTAAATTGCATACACCGGTAAAGGATTTGCATTCCACAACTTCAATTTCATCTTCAAAGTACCTTCTTGCCGCATCTTCGTGGAAGGAGCCTGCAATTCCCTGTATGGCTATCTTTTTCATCTTTATTATAATGTTAAAATCCCGGACAAAGCCGGGACAATTTACGTAAAATATCCTCACGTTGGGGCAAAAGCGGACAGGCAAAAGTAAAAACGCTTTCCCGGTCAATTGCTCAAAACGGTAATTTAGCTTCTTTCAGTTTATTAACAGATGTAAACTTTGATTGTCCCCGGTAAATAAATTGTTAACGGAAACAATCAAAGAGTGCTTCAGGTTTAGAGGAGAGGATTTGCTGCATTAAAATTTATACATGTCGCTTGCTTTTACAAGCTCCAGTTGGTGCGCTGTAAGTACTTCGATGCATTTCTCAATGTTGTCGGGTTTCAGTACAATATTGGCCGATTTGTTATCCATTGAATAGGCATATAAATACTCGATGAAAACATTTTCGCCTGAAAGAATATTCAGAGCACGGGCCAGCGATCCGGGTTCATTCGGGCTGTTCAGGCAGATGACGTCGGTCAGCCTGACCGAAAATTCGGCTTCTTTCAGGATAGAAAGCGCTTTTTCAGGGTCGGATACAATCATTCGCAGGATACCAAATTCAGAAGTGTCGGCAACACTGAACGCCGACATGTTGATGCCTGCATTGCCTAAAATCTGTGTGACTTCGTTCAGTCGACCGGTTTTATTTTCGAGAAATACGGATAATTGTTTGATAATCATTTTAATTTCCTCCTAAAGGTTACGGTTGTCGATTACACGTTTGGCTTTCCCGGCGGTACGTTCGATGGTTTTGGGTTCAACCAGCTTAACATCGACCGAAATTCCGAGTGTGCTCTGAAGTTTGTGTGTGATTTTTTTACGCAGTTCTTCCAGCTTTTTGATTTCATCGGAGAAAAACTGTTCCTGAACCTCAACCATGAGCTTCAGGGTATCTAAGTTACCTTGTCTTTCAACAATAAGCAAATAGTGTGGAGCAGTCTCACTCATTTCGAGCAGCACGCTTTCAATCTGCGAGGGGAATACATTTACGCCGCGGATGATCAGCATATCATCGCTCCGGCCTTTGCATTTCTCCATGCGTACCAGTGTGCGTCCGCAGGCACATTTTTCGTAATTCAGGCGGGTAAGGTCGCGGGTGCGGTAACGGATGAGTGGGATTCCTTCTTTGGTGATGGTTGTGAATACCAGTTCTCCGATCTCTCCGGCCGGAAGTGGCTGCAGCGTTTTCGGATCAATAATTTCAGGAATAAAATGATCTTCGTTGATGTGCATGCCCGTTTGGTGTTCGCACTCGCACGAAACTCCGGGTCCCATAATTTCGCTCAGTCCGTAAATGTCGATGGCTTTTATGCCCAGCTTGGCTTCGATTTCTTTACGCATATTTTCGGTCCAGGGCTCAGCGCCAAAAATACCGACACGCAGTTTCAAATCTTCCTTTTTTATTCCTTTGGCTTCCATTTCCTCGGCAAGGAAGAGGGAGTAGGAAGGAGTGCAGGCCAGTACTGTGGTTCCGAAATCCTGCATCAGCTGGAGTTGCTTGTCGGTGTTTCCTCCTGAAATCGGGATCACCGAAGCTCCCAGATTCTCGCAACCGTAGTGCAATCCCAGTCCTCCGGTAAAAAGTCCGTATCCGTAGGCTACCTGAACAATATCTTCGCGGTGAACACCAGCCATGCACAACGAACGGGTTACCACTTCTGCCCAGGTATTCAGGTCTTTGCGGGTATAGCCCACTACGGTTGGTTTTCCGGTAGTTCCGGAAGAGGCATGGATGCGGACGATCTCGCTCATCGGAACAGTAAATGTGCCGAAGGGATAATTGTCGCGCAGATCGGTTTTAACTGTAAATGGCAATTTGCATAAATCGTCAACGGATTGGATATCGTCGGGAACCAGGCCGGCTTCCTGCATTTTCTGACGGTAACTGGGTACATTGTGGTAAATTCTGTTGACTGTTTCTTTCAGCCTCTCTGTTTGGACCGCCCGCATTTCGTCGCGGTCCGCACATTCCATCTTTTCGTTCCAGATCATTATGTATGGCTTGAGTATATTAAATAAAGGTTGTGGTATTTTCCTGATTCAGGAAACTCCGTATATCGTTTCATCCGAAAGCAGCTTTAGTCCTCCGGCAACAAGTTTTTGGCGGGCATCATCCACATCTTCGGTATCAATAACAAAATAAGCTTTTTCGTTGGTATAGGCCGACCGCCCATAGGCATTGGTGAAGTTAACGCCTGCCTTCACAATTTCTTTGAGCAAATCATCGAGTCCTCCGGGTTGGTCTGTCATTTCAATCACTACAATTTCGCGGAGCGCTGCCGACAGTCCGTTTTCATTGAGCAAATGGTGCGCGAGTACCGGGTTTGAAACAACCAGGTTCAGGATACCCCAGCCATTGGCGGTATGGTTGAGGTTCATGGTGCGGATGTTTATCTGGGCCGCTTTTAATACCGCTGTCACTTTTTCGAGGTGGCCGATCTTATTTTCGAGAAATATGGAGACCTGATATGCCATATGGATTGTATTTTATGAATGAAAAATTGTAAAGTTAATCAGAATTCGGTGTTTGGGCTTTTCCTCGTTTACGAGTTTAATGCTTTTCTCAGCTCCTTCACCCGGACAACTTTGCCTTCGGGTTTTGGAAGCGAGCCGGGCTCCACCAGTTTTACGATTGGTTTAACCAGCACTTCATCGCGGATTTGGCCGGTGATCAGGCGCGATAGTTTGTCGAGCCGGGTGATGTCGCCGTTGAACCAGTCTTTTTTCACTTCCACTTCAATAATCATTTCGTCAGCTCCGTTGATGGTGTCAAGGGTTATCAGGTAATCGGCGCCCACTTCCGGAATTTTCATCAGTACGCCCTCAACCTGCATCGGAAAAATGTTGCAGCCTTTTACAATAAACATATCATCGCTGCGCCCGGTAATGCGGTCGAGGCGGACGTGTGTTCTTCCGCAGGCACATTTCCCCGGAAGAATACGGGTGAGGTCGCGGGTGCGGTAGCGGATCAGCGGCATGGCTTCGCGGTCGAGCGTTGTCATCACCAGTTCGCCAACTTCGCCTTCAGCAACAGGTTCGAAGGTTTCCGGATTGATGATTTCAACCAGGTAAGCATCTTCCCAAATGTGCAGCCCATTCTGGTGAGTGCATTCGAAAGCGACCCCCGGGCCGTTCATTTCCGTCAGTCCGAAGGAGTTGTAGGCTTTTACGCCGAACATTTGTTCGATTCGTTGTCGTTGTTCTTCGGTGTGAGGCTCCGCTCCGATTACAAAAGTATGCAGTTTGGTATCTTTTCTGGGGTCAAGCCCTTCTTCCAGAAATACTTCGTACAGTCGGTTCAGGTAGCTGGGAATAGCATGGGCTACGGTTGTTCCGTAATCCTGCATCAGCTTGATCTGGCGCGGGCTGTTTCCTGCACCGGCGGGAATACTGAGACATCCCAGACGTTCAATCCCGTACTGAAAGCCTAATCCTCCGGTGAATAAACCATAACCGCAGATGTTCTGGAAAACATCGGTATCACGTACTCCGGCACAAAAAAGCGAACGTGCCGTGAGGTTTGCCCAGGAGTCGATGTCATGACGGTTGTGAAAAATGACCGTCGGATTTCCTGTCGTTCCGCTGGTACTGTGCAGGCGGATCAATTCTTTTTGGGGCAGTCCCAGAAAACCGTATGGAAAGTTGTCGCGTAAGTTTTGTTTGGTGGTAAACGGAAGTTTCCTGATGTCGTTAACCGAAGTTACTGAATCAGCCGACAGTCCCATTTGCTGGTACACCTTTTTATAATAAGGCGAATTCATAGCCGACTGAATGGTTTTTTTCAGTCGGCTTACCTGAAGTTTCTCCAGATCGTTTCGCTTCAGTGTTTCAAGTTCATTTTCCCAATACATGGTTTATTTAGTTTAGAAAGAATACATCATCATTAACAGGCCGCGGTGGTTGGTCACATTGGTGCTTTGCTTGTACAATCCGTCACGCACATTTATGTTCCCCTTGCCGTATTCTGCCGAAGTTAATTCGTACTCAACAACAAATCGTAGTTTCGAGATATTGACAGCAAAATGCGGAGCCACCCGGGAAACTGAGGCAACGTTAGGGACAAGGCCGGGAGTGACAACGGAAGGGGTCGTCTCTGATCCGAAATTATGCAAGGCATCGGCGGTTCCCAGATTTTTCAGGTAGCCGGCAAATATACCGACCTGGTGTTTCCTTCCGTAAACCGCATTGATGAACGTGGTTAAGGTGTTGTAAGGTGTGTATGTCATTGCGCCTGTTGTCTGATCAACTGACCTTACTCCGTAACCTCCGGGAATAGTCAGATGGGTCATGTTTTGACCCAGCACTGCTTTTGCCCTGATGGTAAACCTGTTTTTTACATATTGTGTATAACCAACAAAAGAAAGTGACTGAAGCAGCTCTTCGGAAACAAATTTCTTCTCATCTTTTTTTGCAGCCATTTCAACGGTGTAGAGTGTTGGCTGAATATATTTCAGGCTTGCTCCCGCCCCCAAGGTAAAACCCTCGGTGTTGAGTTCGATGTTGGCGATCAGTTCCGGAATTCCCGCATTCCGGTTGAAACATTCGCTTTTGTCAGCATACGACATGGCCTTGGGGTACATCGAGTCAATCTTTGTAAACCCGTATGACTTGTACTGAAACTCGGAAACCATTGCCGCGGAGAGAATAAATTTAGCACTCGGCTTATAATCGAGCCTGATTTGCGGGCTGCGGTTGAATGGCTGAAATGGTGCTCCGGTATTGAGTCCGCCAACGGTGGGGAATACTTTTCCACTCCAGAAGGGATGCCAGGTCTGGCCAATCAGCAGTGATGATTTGTTCCAGGAAAAAACAACGTTTGCCTGCCGCACGCGAAACATCGCGGGGTTATTGCTCAGGTCGCCGGCAAAATCGGTTTCAATGTTGGCTGAGGTTTTGGCGTTCAGGATTTCCGGACCACTGACTCTCACGCCCACGCGTGTTGCCATCGACGAAAAATTATAGGTTGGAGTTTGGTTGATGTGTTTTCCGTTAGCGTCCATTCCGGCATAAAGCGGGACGACAAAAAATTGCTCATTGGCGGCATTTAAACCTTTATAGGTATCCAGAAACGCATCGAAACGCACAAATCCATAAAATTCGAGGGTTGTTTCTTTGGGTTTAATTTGCTGACTAAAAGCAACTGGTACATTCAACAACAACAGCAGCGCATAAAATAGTTTTCTCATCTGGCTCTTGATTCTTAGGCTGGCTTGTTGCGACTAAGTTAAGACACAACGCAGCAACCCGGGGTGTCACAACGAAACCCCAAATGATTGATTTTTGGTTTTTTTAAGATTATTGTACCTTTGCTGCCCGTGGCAAATCTGATTTCCAAACTCTTCACCTTCAGCAAAGGAACCAAAAGTATAAGTTTTATCCCAGACTGCAAATTGGATAAAGTGGTATTTGTAAGCTAATTAAGCAAAATGCTTACATTGTAAAAGATGAACCGTATAAAAATAAAGCAATTATAAGTAATCTGCGTTTTTTACTGAAAAAACTACAATCATGTAATTTAGATTCAGTTTGAATAACACCGTGTTGCAATACCGGTGACAGTCAGCAGTTTTTTCAGCAGATTTATTCCGGCATAACCCTCACGCCAGATTCTTCGGCTCAATACCATGTTCTGAACAAACAGAAAAGAATACTTCGGTCGTAAGCATACATTATAATATATAAGATTTTTTCGCGGGGGAAAGGGGAGGGGAGTTGATTCTATTCCTCCCCGGGGAATGAGGAAAAACGGCTGATATTTCAACAGAATCAGGGCTTCGGATGGCACTCAAAACCAATTCATCTGTAAAGAATTATGCCCGAAAGTGTCGATATTTTCAGAAAATTCTGATTCTGACGCAAATTTATTGGGGCAAACGTATTTTGAATCAAAATATAATTACTTTTGGAGGACATTTATCCATTATTTAAACAGTTATTTATGAACATTTTTGTTGGAAGCCTTCCCTTTAAAATTGAGGAAAGCGAATTACAGGAAATTTTTGAAGAATACGGAGAAGTTACATCCGTGAAAATTATTACAGACAGAGCTACAGGCAGATCGAAAGGTTTTGGTTTTGTAGAAATGACTAATGAGGAAGAAGCTAAAAAAGCAATTGAAGAATTGAACAACGCTGAGATTGAAGGCCGGACAATTGTTGTAAATAAAGCTGAAGAAAAAAAAGAAGGTAGTCGTCCTGGCGGCGGTTTCCGTGGTGGCAACTCTGGCGGTGGTTTCCGCGGAGGTAATTCAGGTGGTGGTTTCCGTGGTGGTAACACTGGCGGTGGCGGTGGCTATCGTGGTGGAAGCACCGGTGGTGGCTACAATAAAGGTGGTTTCAACAAAGGTGGTAACACTGGCGGTAACAGAAGATCTGAATACTAGGACATTTCCTGTTTTTGATTTGCTCTCAATGTAAAAGTTAACTGGTTTAATTTTTATAACTACATAAAGGCTAATAAACAGAGGACGAGTAAAATCTCCCGGTTTATTAGCCTTCTTTCTTTTTCTCAATCCGGATCCGGGCATCAACCGCAACCAGTTTATCGCCGTTGCCGAGTAACGGATTGATGTCCATTTCTTTAATCTCGACGGCAAAACGCAGCAGGGTGGATAAACGTACCATAATCTCAGCGAACTTCCGTTCGCTGACCCCGTTTTTGCCCCGGTAACCTTTTATGATCTGGTAAGAACGGAGACTCTTGATCATCGAAGCAGCCTCGCACATGGTAAGTGGTGCCAGCCCGGAGGTTACATCTTTCAGGACTTCAACAAAAATCCCACCCATTCCGCATAAAATGATGTGCCCGAACCGGTCTTCGTATTTGGCCCCAAGAAAAAGTTCTATTCCTGAAGCCATCTCGGCCATGAGCACTGCGGTGGTATCTTTAATCTTGATCAGCCGTTTAAATTCGCGCTGAACGGTTTCCATATCCTGAACATTCAGAACGACTCCGCCGACATCTGTTTTGTGGATTGGTCCAACAACTTTCATTACTAACGGGAATCCCAGTTTTTCAGCAGCCTCCGCAGCCGTTGTTTCGGTGGTAACGGTCAGTTCGCGGACAATCGGAATGCCTGCGGCAGCAAACAAACGGTGAATAATTTCCGGCGACTGAAATCCGTCATCTGCATGGTCGATGATGCGACGAATCAGAGGGACGTCAATGTTGTCGAGGAAAATTTTCTCTTCTGAAGGTCTGGGTGTTTTTTCAACTTTGGTCAGTGCTTTTCCAAGCAGCACTTCATCCGGGAAATTGACATTTCCTTTGGAAAGGAAATAGGCCAGATCGTCGGTTACATTGATAACTGAAGGCAATATCGGATAAATCGGCTTTTTGCAGGTCTTCATCTTATCGTTCAGGATTTGATATACATCTCTGACCTGGGTGAGTCCCGGACTGCCAAAGATGACAGCCATGCCGTCAATTTCCTGAAAATCATTTTCGCAGGCATCAATAATGGCTGCCAGTTGTTCGGCGGTGCCGGTTGCCAGAAAATCGATCGGGTTTTCGACCGAAGATCCCCGGAAAAGCTTATTCTTCAATGCGGTTTTCGCTTCCGAATCTTTGATGTTCGGGATACGTAAGCCTCCGCTTTCGAGGGCGTCGGTCAGCATTACGGCAGGCCCTCCGGCATGGGTGATGATGGCCATTCGTTTGCCTTTCATCTCCTTACACATGAAGACACTTGCTACGGTGGTCAATTCTTCGCGGCCAAAACAGCGAACAATTCCGGCTTTACGGAACAGTGCTTCAACGGCCAGATCCGAGTTGGCCATGGCACCGGTGTGTGAGGCGGCGGCCCGGCTTCCGGCCTGACTGCTTCCGGCTTTGATGGCCGCAATTTTGCATCCTTTCCGGATCAGCGATGACGCATGTTTCAGTAGTTTATCCGGATCGTGAATGCTTTCGATGTATAACAATTTTATCCGCGAGCTGTTTTTGTGATCGAAGGTTTCGTCCATGTATTCCAGGAGGTCTTCAACACCGATTTGTGCCGAATTGCCAACCGAAAAGACACTCGCAAAATGAAGTCCTTTGGGGATTCCGGATTCCATGATGAACACGGCGGTTGCTCCCGAGCTTGAAATAAAGTCGCAACCCATGGGATGGAGTGGCGGAATAGGTGTGGTAAAAACACTGGCATGAAAGGGCGTCAATATTCCGATGCAATTTGGTCCGATCAGGCTGGCTCCGGCGCGATCAGCTAATCCTGCGATCTTTTGTTCCAGCATTTTTCCTTCTGTACTTTCTTCACTGAATCCTGCCGAGATGATAATGAATGCTTTGGTCCCCTTTTCCTTGCATAACACCTCCACCGCCGAAAGGCAAGCGGCAGCCGGAATGGCCAATACCGCAAGATCTACCTGTGGCAAATCTTCAGCGGCAGGAAAAGACGGAATGCCCTGAACTTCAGATTCGTTGGGATTTACGACCCATAATTCGCCGTTGAAGTGGTTGTCTATAAGGTTTTTGAGAAGTTTGCCTCCTGGTTTTGATGTGTTGTTTGAAGCTCCAATAACTACAATACTTCGGGGGGCAATTAATTCTTTTGTTATCATCGACCGGATTTTAATTTGTTAACAAAGTTAGCAAAAGCATTTTTTGCATAACTGACTTTTTACGGCTTTTCGGTCAAGTGTGGCATTTGTAAAAATCAGTTATGTTTGTAGCGGGTTTGAGCGATGGGATTTTTATTTCAGTTTCAGCAGACTGAAGATCCGGTATTGCCGGGAGATTCGGATCGGATTCTTTCAGGTTTTTTTATTATCAATATCAGGCTGATGTCTAATTATTCAGATCAAAAGGTGGTGGTGGTTTGTGATTTTTCTGACCGTATGAATGAGGTGATTGTTCATGGTGCACGGCTGGCCGATATTCTGAAAAAGGAACTCTGCCTGTTTGGACTTTGGAGAGATAAAGTGCAAAAAAATGAGGTTCAGGAGAAATTGATACGGATGACGCGAAACCTGAAATCCAGGTTACCCGAGTTGCCAATTACTTGCCTGATACTCAAAAACTCGTTGAGAGACAACATCGGCAAACTGGTTGACGACTACAATGCCGTACTTGTTGTTTTGCATCAGGCTGATGTTGCCCGTTCGCTGAAAGCTTTTCAGGAGAGCAGTATTCCTTTCTTGTTTGTGAACGGAAATTCTCCGGAGTTTTTGCAGTATAAAAATGTGCTGGTTCCGGTTGATTACCGGAAGGCTTCAAAAGATACTTCGCTTTGGGCTTCATACCTTGGGCGGTTTAACCGCTCGCGGATACAGGTGGTTTACGCGCGTGAAACCGATCAGGAGCAGGCTGCCCGGCTGACACGCAATGTCGATTTTTTTAAGAAATTCTTATCGAGTCTTAATGTTCGTCACGAGCTGATTGCCGGAAAATCTTCCAGTTGGGGCATTTGCAATGAAACCCTCAATCGTGCCGGCGAGTGGAAGGGAGATCTGATGATTTTCTCGGGAAGTAACTCGGTGACCCTGCTCGATTTGCTGATCGGCCTTCCGGAGAAAAGAATTGTCCGCAAAGCGGGCGAACTGCCCGTAATGCTTATCAATCCGAGGAAGGACATTTGCATGATGTGCGACTGACAGCCTGCCCCCAATGCCGGTTTTCATCAGATGCCTGAGACGGGCTAGTCCTCGATCACCATTTCATCAAGCAAATAGCCGGCTCCGGCGAGTTTGTCGGTAATGAAAAGCGCATAGCGAATGTCGAGCACAATGTTGCGGCAGCGTTCCGGGTCGAACATCAGGTCGCTCATGGTTCCTTCCCAGCAGCGGTCGAAATTGACACCGATTAACTTTCCTTCAGCATCGAGCACCGGACTTCCTGAATTTCCTCCGGTGGTGTGGTTCGATGCTGTAAAACAAACGTTCATTGTCCCGTTTTTTCCGTAGCGGCCATAATCTTTTCGCTGGTACAGATCGCGTAAAGCCTGCGGAACATTGTAATCGTAAACCGCCGGATTGTCTTTCTGCATAATGCCTTCCAGTGTTGTGAAGTAATTGTAGGTAACACCGTCCATGGGTTCGTAACCTTCCACTTTTCCGTATGCCACGCGCAGTGTTTTATTGGCATCGGGCCAGAGCGGTTTCTCTTCATTCATTTCAATGATTCCTGCCAGGTATAACCTCATTGCTTCGTCGATGTGTTTTTGTATCGAAGTATAGGAAGGTTCAACAGTTGTTTCGTAATGTTTTTTTAAGCTCCGGAAAAGTTTAACTGCCGGGTCGTTGGCGATATACCTGAACTTTTTGGCATTCAAACCAGAAGTTAAGGCCTTCAGCCGGATCGGATCAGAAAAGCTTGATTTGCGGTAAATCTTACGGATCAGGTTTTCCGGCGTTGTTTTGCTCATCAGAATCTTAAAGTCTTCGGGCAAAAATTTCGGGTCGATATCCCGGAAATAAACCCGCAGCAATTCGGCAAACACTTTCTCATCGGTTGCCTGGTTGTACTCGCCAAAATGTTCTGTCAGTTTGGAGTCAACGGCTTTCTGGATCCGCTGCTGATCGGTTGCCGACAGTGACGTCCATCGGGCCTGGACGGGCTCAATGAGCGAGACGATTGAAAACAGATCGGTTCCGCGCTGAATAATTTCGGAATAGTAATCAAATGGCTTGGCGTAGGTTTCCAGCTGGCTGTATAGTTTTTCCAACTCCGGAAGCACATTCCCGTAACGTTTCTGTCTGTTGGCATCTGCGGCAACCCATTGGCTGAATTCCCGCTCCGATTTCTGTTTGGCGCTAATGGCATCGAGCCTTTTCAGGCCTTTTATTTCTCCCTGCCATTTTTTCCAGGCATTGCTGGTCGAAGCATATTTAGAGGCATACTGAATCCGAACTTTGGCGTCTTTCTCCATATCGGTGTTCAGCAGATCCAGTTTCAGGTCGCGGATTTTAATTTTGTCCGGATCGCTCTGTTCCATGATTTGCCTGATGGCCTGAGAAGGCAAAAACTGCTGGGTTCTTCCCGGGAAACCGAATACCATCGTAAAATCTTCGGGTTGAACTCCTTTGACCGATATTTTGAAAAACCTTTTCGGCTTGTACGGAACGTTGTCAGGCGAATATTTGGCCGGCTGGTTGTCTTTACCGGCATATATGCGGAAATAGGAGAAATCACCGGTGTGTCGTGGCCACATCCAGTTGTCAGTGTCTCCGCCAAATTTTCCGACCGATGAAGGTGGCGCGCCGACTAATCGCACATCGGTGAATACCTGGTAGACATACAGGAAATATTGGTTTCCGTAGAAAAGAGCCTGAATTGCAGCTTCGTATTTGCCTTTCTCGGCAGCCTCATTGACAATTTTCTTTGCGTTCCGGTTGATGATTACTGCAACGGAGTCTTTGGGGCATTCCTTTGTTCCTGACAAAACAGGAGCCGTAACATCTTCCATCCGGTTTAAAAAGCGAACACTCAGCCCCGGATTAGGAAGCTCTTCGGCTTTATTTTTGGCCCAGAAACCGTTGGTCAGGTAGTCGTGTTCAACCGAACTGTGATTCTGGATGGCATCGAATCCGCAGTGGTGGTTGGTAATCAGCAGTCCCTGATCGGAAATTAACTCGCCGGTGCAGCCGCTTCCAAATAATACCACGGCATCTTTCATGCTTTCGTGGTTGACACTGTAAATGTCGTCAGCTGTCAGCCTGAAGCCCATCTGCT
>JAEUSS010000168.1 GCA_016788685.1 Prolixibacteraceae bacterium
ATGGGCATCACTCAGCCCGGAATGACTATTGTTTGCGGCGACAGCCACACTTCAACGCACGGCGCTTTCGGTGCAATTGCTTTCGGAATCGGAACCAGCGAAGTGGAAATGGTGTTTGCCAGCCAGTGTATCATGCAGCCAAAGCCAAAGAAAATGCGCATCACCGTAAACGGAACTTTGAGCAAAGGCGTAACTGCAAAAGACATTGCACTGTATGTGATTTCCAAAATCTCGACGAGCGGTGGAACCGGCCATTTTATCGAGTATGCCGGATCGGCTATTACCAGCCTGAGCATGGAAGCCCGTATGACCTTGTGCAACCTGAGTATCGAATCGGGTGCGCGCGGCGGGATGATTGCTCCCGACGAAACTACGATTGAGTATGTGAAAGGCCGTCAATTCGCGCCTAAAGGCGAGGAGTGGGACAAAGCGGTTGCTTACTGGAAAACATTAAAGAGCGATGCAGGCGCTAAATTCGATACAGAACTGGTGTATGATGCTGCCGATATTGAACCAATGATTACTTACGGAACCAATCCGGGAATGGGAATCGGCGTTTCAAAATCAATACCAACCAGCGAAGGCTTAACCGGAACTGATAAACTGACTTACGAAAAAGCGCTGAAATACATGGGCTATAACGAAGGCGAAAAAATGATCGGTAAATCAATCGACTATGTTTTTGTTGGAAGCTGTACCAATGGCCGCATCGAAGACTTCCGTGCTTTTGCCGGTTTCGTGAAAGGCAAGAAAAAGGCCGACAACGTAACTGCATGGATTGTTCCCGGATCACAGGCTGTTGAAAAGCAAATTCGTGCCGAAGGTTTGGTTGAAATTCTGGAAGCTGCCGGTTTCGAACTGCGCCAGCCCGGATGTTCAGCTTGTTTGGCGATGAACGACGACAAAATTCCGGAAGGAAAGTATTCCGTATCCACTTCGAACCGCAACTTCGAAGGCCGTCAGGGCCCGGGAGCCCGCACGCTGCTCGCCAGCCCGCTCACTGCAGCCGCTGCTGCGGTTACAGGTGTAATTACTGATCCGCGCGAATTTTTGGATTAAGGAATAATTCAACCCCTTCAGGGTTGTTAATTTGTTGTGCCCGTAATCCGTGGGCCACACCCACGGCTATATAGATTGAACCCTTTCAGGGTTTTGAAAAAGTCCGAAGGACTTGAATTTGAATAACCACCGGTTTCACCGGTGGATGAACATGACAAAGACTTTAGAACTCCGAAGCGGGTTCAATATCTTGAATGTCAGTTTAAGTCGATAACATATCTTAAAAGTATTAAAATGTCTTACGATAAATTCACAACATTAACATCGCCGGCAGTTCCGCTGCCCATCGAAAATGTAGACACCGACCAGATTATTCCGGCTCGCTTCCTGAAAGCGGTCGAACGCAAAGGGTTTGGCGATAACCTTTTCCGCGACTGGCGGTACGACAAAAGCAATCAGCCTATTGCCGATTTTCCGCTGAATCAGGCAAAATATTCAGGCAAAATATTGGTTGGTGGTAAAAACTTCGGAAGTGGTTCGAGCCGCGAGCACGCTGCATGGGCCATCTACGATTACGGTTTCCGTTGCGTAGTTTCGAGCTTTTTTGCCGATATCTTCCAGGGCAATGCCTTAAATAATGGCATTCTTCCGGTAGTTGTGTCGCCTGAATTTCTGGAAAAAATATTTGCAGCTATTGAAGCCAATAATAATGCGCAGTTCGAAGTTGATCTGGAAAACCAAAAGTTTACCATACTGGCAACAGGCGAGTCAACAGGTTTCACAATAAACCCCTACAAAAAGCATTGCCTGGCCAACGGGTTGGATGATATCGATTATCTGGTCAGTATGAAGGAAGAAATTGCCGCTTTTGAAAATAAATAAAATACGAAAAGGCACTAAGATTTAAGAGAAGACCGGTAAGATTGTAAATGGATGTTTTTTACGATGAGGGGTTAGTCTTTCAGCGAACTAAGAAATGAACTGTTTGTGGTTTTTCTTTGTGTCTTTTTGACTTAGTGTTTAAAACGAAATATCATGACGGGAAAAGTTGTTGAAGTAAAGGATCAGATGCTCAGTATCATGGATACCACGCTGAGGGATGGCGAACAGACTTCGGGCGTGTCGTTTACTGACATGGAAAAACTGAGCGTTGCCCGGATTTTGCTTGAAGATGTAAAGGTTGACCGCATTGAGATTGCATCGGCCCGTGTCTCGGATGGCGAATTCCTTGCAGCTAAGCGTGTCATGGAATGGGCAAGGGAAAAAGCTTATCTCCCGAGAATAGAAGTGTTGGGCTTTGTCGACGGAAAGATCTCGCTTGATTGGATCAATTCGGTTGGCGGAAAGGTGCTGAACCTGCTTTGCAAAGGGTCGTACAAGCATGTCACCCAGCAACTCCGGAAAACTCCGGAACAGCACATCGACGACATCAAAAAGTCGGTTGCATACGCCGAAGAACTGGGAATACGGGTGAATGTTTACCTCGAAGACTGGTCGAACGGAATGCGTAACTCGAAAGACTACGTTCATTTCATGATTTCAGAATTGCAGAAACTAAACATCGACCGCATTATGTTGCCCGATACACTGGGTATTCTTGATCCGGATGAAACCTATGAATTCTGCCGCGAAATGATTGAAACCTATCCGGAGGCAAAGTTTGATTTTCATGCCCACAACGATTATGATCTGGCCATCGCGAATGTGTTTCATGCCATCAAAGCCGGGATCCGTTGCGTGCACACTACCGTAAATGGTTTGGGAGAACGGGCCGGCAATGCGCCGCTGTCGAGTGTGATTGCCACCGTGAAAGACCACCTGGCAATGCAAACCCGCGTAAACGAAACCATGCTCAACAAAATCTCGAAGCTGGTGGAGTCGTTCTCCGGAATCCGCATCCCGACCAACAAACCGCTGATCGGCGAATTTGTGTTTACCCAATGCAGCGGTATTCATGCCGATGGTGACAGCAAAAATAACCTGTATTTTAATGATTTGCTCCCCGAACGGTTTGGGCGGACCCGTGTTTACGCGCTGGGCAAAACTTCAGGAAAGGCAAACATCAAAAATAATCTGGAAGAACTGGGTATTGAACTCGATCCGGCATCGCTGAAGCTGGTTACCGACCGTATTATTGAATTGGGCGACCACAAAGAAACGGTGACCATCGAAGATTTACCATACATTGTAGCTGACGTATTGAATTACGAAGATCAGGCGCCGGCCATCCGGCTGGTAAATTATTCACTTTCTCATGCCATGGGGCTTCGTCCTTCGGCAACAGTGAGTTTTATGGTGAAAGATAAAAAGTACGAAGCCAATGCCTCGGGCGATGGTCAGTACGATGCATTTATGAACGCTGTTCAGTCGGTTTACGAAGAGTTGGGAAAACCATTTCCGAAGTTGCTCGACTATTCGGTGACTATTCCTCCGGGTGGAAAAACAGATGCTTTGGTTGAAACGGTTATTCTCTGGAAACTCGGCCGTGAGTTTAAGACCCGCGGTTTGGATTCAGACCAGACTGCCGCGGCCATCAAAGCGACCATGCGTATGCTGAATATGATTGAAAAATAAATCAGCTTCATTTATTATTGTACGATTTGCAAATGACGATTTCTAAATCTTCGCCGGAAACCATTCGCCGGAATTTCGATCAGCAGGTGGAACGGTTTTCGAACATCGACACCGGACAGACCACGGCCATTGATTCGCCGTTGTGCATGGAGTTAGTTGCGCGGTCGGCTCAATTGCTGAATCCGGAAGCGAAATGCATCATGGATTTAGGTTGCGGCGGCGGAAACTACGCGGTGAAAGTAACCTCTTTACTTCCGGAGGTGAATTGCACTTTGGTGGATATCAGCGCCAATATGCTTGAAAGGGCTGTGGAGCGCGTCCGCGCAATTACTTCAGGAAGAGTTACAGCATTGCATGGCGATTACCGCGAACTCAGTTTGGGCGAAAATCAGTTTGATGTGATTACTGCCGGAACAACATTGCACCACTTGCGGGAAAACGAAGAATGGGAGCTGGTTTTCAGGAAAGTTTATGAAGCACTGAAACCCGGCGGGACCTTCTGGATCAATGATATTGTAACCGGCGAAACCGACGGAATGACCCAAATGATGCTTGACGGCTGGGTGAGTATTTTGCAAAAGCAGGTTTCTCCCGATGAAGTTGACATGTACCTGGGGCGCTATGAATCGGAAGATACACCGCGTACCTTGTCATATCAGCTTGATTTGATGAAACAAACTGGCTTTAAAGAAACTTTTGTTTTGCATAAACATTTTAATTTTGCAGCCTTTGGCGCGAGAAAATAAATATGAACCAGTGTCCGTTGGCTAAAGCCAAACGGCAAAGGATAGATATCTAATCATTGAAGAGCTGATTATCCTTTGCCGGCACATTTATGTGACGGACATAAAATGTTGGGAATAAATAAATCCAAAAATATGAAGTTAAAATTAGCTGTTCTTCCCGGCGACGGGATCGGCCCTGAAATCATCGATCAGGCCATGAAAGTAGTGAAGGCTGTTGCCGCTAAATTCAACCACGAACTCGAATACGAATATGCGCTGACCGGCGCCTGCGCCATTGATCAGTTGGGCGCTCCTTATCCGGATGAAACGCACGAATTGTGCATGAAATCGGACGCTGTTTTATTCGGCGCCATTGGCGACCCGAAATACGACAACAACCCGAAAGCAACGGTTCGTCCGGAGCAAGGTTTGCTGCTGATGCGCAAAAAGCTCGGTTTGTATGCCAACATTCGCCCGGTGGTTACTTTCCCGTCATTGCTGCACAAATCACCGCTTCGCCGCGAGTTGGTTGAAGGAGCCGATTTTGTGGCTATTCGCGAATTAACCGGCGGAATCTACTTTGGCGAAAAAGGTCGGAAAGACGATGGCAACACCGCGTACGACGTTTGTGTTTACACCCGTCCGGAGGTAGAACGCATCCTGAAATTGGGTTACGAGTATGCTATGAAACGCAACAAAAAACTGACGGTGGTTGACAAAGCCAACGTGCTGGAAAGTTCACGTTTGTGGCGGGAAATTGCCCAGGAAATGGCTCCATCGTATCCTGAAGTGACGACAGAGTATATGTTTGTTGACAATGCTGCCATGCAGATTATCCAGTGGCCGAAAAACTTCGACGTGATGGTTACCGAAAACATGTTCGGCGATATTCTGACTGACGAAGCTTCGGTAATTACCGGATCATTAGGATTGTCACCATCGGCATCAATCGGAATTCACACGTCGGTGTTCGAACCTATCCACGGTTCGTATCCGCAGGCTGCAGGTAAAAACATCGCCAACCCGGTTGCCACCATTTTGTCGGCTGCCATGATGTTCGAATACGCATTTAACCTGATGGACGAAGGCGCCG
>JAEUSS010000184.1 GCA_016788685.1 Prolixibacteraceae bacterium
AATCGTTTGTTTAATTTCTTCCGGAGTGATGGGGTCTGAAGGTGGTATTCGTTCAATAACCCGGGCCATTCCAACAGGGAAACTCTGTTTCCAGATCGGTTCTCCGGCTTCCGTGAGGATAAATTCATTGCTTCCGCCGCCAATGTCGAGAATGAGTGAACGGTTGCCAATTTGGTTAAAAGCGAGTTTTACACCTTTGAAAATCAGCCCGGCCTCTTTTTCTCCGGAAATGATGTGCAGTGTGAGTCCGGTTCTTTTTTCCAGCTCCTGCTGAAACCAGGCGCGGTTGGTTGCTTCTCTGATGGCCGAAGTTGCGAGTACCAGGATTTCGGAAACTTCGTATTGCTTTATTCTTTCCTGGTGTTTGCGGATGGCGGTTATGGCGCGCTCCAGTCCGTCAGAGGTCAGCAGGTTTTTGTCGATCCCGCTTTTCCCAAGTTTAACAACCTCTTTGCCCTGATAAAGTATTTGATAATTTTCATCCTGGTAGCTGGCAATCAGTAAATTGCAGGTGTTGGTGCCCAGATCAATGATGGCCATTTTCCGGCTCATAAGCAATAGTTGGCGTTTATTCGGACCAAACTTAAGCGTTCGGCCTCCTGTTATTCATACACTTGATTAATAGAAGAAATACTTTTTCTTCTTTTTATAGAACGAATACCGCAGATTTAGTATCAGCGGAAACTCCTCGAAAGTTGTTTTTCCGAGAGTCTCGCCAGTAACTTTGCTAAATATTTCGTAATCTTTTGTGCCAACCTGATATCCCAATTCCACTGCAAACCCTTTCCGGTAAATTCTCCTGAGATACCATTCGCTGCCAACCAGTATCCCGGTAACCGGTAAACTGGCCGATCGTTCGGGGGTATTAATGTTTAGCCATTTCCATTTGCCGACTGCGCCAATGTATATCCGGTTTGTACGCCGGTAAATCAGCGTATGAAAAACTTTCAGCCCGGCTTCCGCATCGTTGGGTCTGAACTCTTCCAATTCGGAGGCTATTCCACCGAAGACTTCAAATCCGGTTGTTCTCGACATCCAGTTCCGGTAATTGGGCTTCAGGCTCAGCGGCGACAACTCGACCCCCAGTCCGATTATTTCCTGAGCAAACGAGCTAAGTCCGCAGCCAAATGTCAGTAATAAAACAAGTAATGTTCGTTTCATTATTGTTGTTCGTTTTTTACCACTTTTTCAATGCGTCTACATTGCGTTGGTTGACAATGTTTTTTGCTTCCGGAGTGTATAAAAACTCCAGTTCGTTTTTGAAGTATTCGGTAATTTTTCCGCGCACCATTTTCATGGTTGAGTTGAGCAGGTGATTTTGTTCGGTAAATGCTTCAGGCAAAACAGCAATCGTGGTTGGCAGCCAGCGCTCCGGAAATGAATTGGCAAACTTGCCGCCGGCTTTGTAGGCGTCCACTTCGTGCTGAATAATTTTCAGGGCTTCAGCCAGCGCTTGATCGGTTCCGGGCTTCATGCCGCGTTTTTCAAGTTCACGGTTGATGGCGGGCATGTTGGGCACAATCATTCCTGAAGTATAGGCATTCTGGTTGTTATACAGCATACACTGATCAATGAATGGCGATTGGTCAACCAGCGCTTCTTCGATGCCTTCGGGACTGAATTTTTCGCCGTCGCTTCCAATCAGCAGGCTCTTGAAACGGCCGAGTACGTATAGAAAACCGTCTTTGTCGAGGTAACCCATGTCGCCTGTGTACAGCCAGCCGTCTCTGACGGTTTCGGCCGAAGCTTTGGGGTTGTTCCAGTAACCTTTCATGACGTTATCGCCTTTGACAACGATTTCGCCTTTTTCGCCCAGTGGAAGTTTGTTCCCGTCGTTGTCACAAATTTTTACTTCAAGATATTTGGCCAGCTTTCCCGATGAACCGAATTTTACCGCATGAAGTATATTCGACGAAATGACCGGGGCAGCTTCGGACAGTCCGTATCCCTGGCACATGGGCATGCCGACGGCATAAAAGAAACGCTGCAGTTCGATGTCGAGTAAAGCGCCTCCGCCAATAAACATTTCAAGTTTCCCGCCAAACCCCTCGCGAATCTTCGAAAACAAAATTTTGTCGTAGAGCATGAGCAAGGGTTTGTAAATTACACGCAACCCTTTGCCCCGGTTCCATCCGTTGTCGTTGTATTTGTAGGCAATTTTCAGGGCATGGTTAAACATTTTTTCAACGGTTTTTCCTTTCGCCCTGATGTTCGATTCAATTCCTTTTCTGAAGTTTTTGGCGACCGCCGGAACGCTCATCAGTAAGTTTGGCTGGATTTCTTTAATGTTCTTCGGAATATTTTTAAGTGTTTCCATTGGTGTTTTGCCTATTTCGAGCGATGCCACACTTGCGCCGTAGTACATGAAACAATACAGGCAGGCAGTGTGTGCAAAAGAGTGGTCCCACGGAAGAAAGGCGAGCGTTTTCCAGTCCTCGCCGATATTCAGCAGTGTGCTGGCCTGAACAACATTGGCGGCATAATTCAGTTGGGTGAGCATGATGCCTTTCGGGTCAGCTGTAGTTCCTGATGTATATGAAATATTGGCTACGTCACCGGGCTGAACGGTTTGGTATATGGCTTCAAAATCAAGTCGGTTTGTTTTCAGGTATTTATCGCCCTGGTCGAGTACCTGAGTGTAAGATATATCGTTGGAATCGGAATTTTCGTTTCCGTCCAGGTATATTACTTTTTCCAGCTCCGGAAGTTCGGCCCGTATTTCCTCCACTTTTGAAGCATGTCCCTTCGAAACCACGATCATTTTGCAGCCAGAATGAGCCAGCCTGAACTTAAGTTCGTTGCCCGACTCGAGTTTTACCGATAGCGGAACGTTGATTCCTCCGGCATACAAAATGCCCAATTCTGAAATGATCCAGGCATTCCGGCCTTCCGAAATCAGGCCGACGCGGTCACCCTTTTGCATCCCAAGTGCAACCAGACCTGCACCAAACTTTAAAACCAGGTCGTGGGTTTGTTTGTAGGTCGTTCCCTCGTAGCTTCCGTTTGACTTTTCCCACAGGTAGACGTTGTTGGGGAATTTGGCAACACTGGTTTCAAAGAGTTCGATGATCGTTTTCATAAATTTACTGTTTCAATTTAAGTTCTCTATTTCGGGATTTTTTATTGATCGATAGATTTCAAATGTACAAATTTTATTATTCCGGCGACATTCAATAAAAAAAGGGCCGAAGCCCTTCTGTTTATTTTGTTCCGAAAGTGTATACTGTTTTTTCGCGGAATTTCTGTTCGGGAGCCAAAGTTACCGGCGGAAATCCGGGTTTGTTGACAGAGTCGGGGTAGTGCTGTGTTTCAAGAGCAACGCCCGAATAACTTCCGAATTTTTTCTTTCCGTCAACGGTTAACTCCGGAATCCAGAAGCCCGTGTAAAGCTGGATTCCCGGTTGAGTGGTATAAACGTCAACGGTCCTTCCCGAGGTTTCTTCGCTCAGGCGTCCGGCGTAAACCAGGTTTCCTTTGTCGTTGTCCAGTACAAAATTTAAATCGTAACCATCGGCCAGACCGGCAATGTCTCTGCCCAGTTTCTTTTTCGTCAGGAAGTTAAACGGCGTGCCGGTAACCGGAAGTATTTTGCCGGTTGGAATCATGCCTTCGGATTCCGTGTAACTTTTGGCAGTGAGCTGAAGGTCGTGGTTTAAGATTGTTTCTTTGCCGCCGGTCAGGTTAAAATAGGTGTGGTTGGTCAGATTCAGGATGGTAGTCTGGTCGGTTTCAGCTGAATACTCAATACTCAGTTCGTTGTTGTCGTTTAGGGTATAGATACAGGTCACTTTCAGATTTCCGGGGTAACCTTCTTCCATGTCGGGGCTGAGGTAGCTCAGTTTCACACCCACAGTTTCGGGTTCATCAATAATTTCAGCAGTCCATAAACGGCGGTCGAAGCCAACAGATCCGCCATGCAGGTGGTTGGGGCCATTGTTTACTGCCAGCGAATAATTTTTGTTTCCGAGACTGAACTTTCCCTCGGCAATGCGGTTGCAGCAGCGGCCGCAAATGGCTCCGAAATAAGGATAGTTGGCCAGGTATTCGCTGCTCTGATATGATTCGGATTTTTCGAATCCACAAACAATGTTGCCCGATTGGCCGTCTTTATCCGGGGTCTCAATGGAGGTGATTACAGCCCCGTAATTGGTTATTTTTACCGTTAGTTGTTTGTTGTTCGACAGGGTAAAAAGATCAATATCAATTCCTTCGTTTGTTTTTCCGAATAGCGATCGAGTGATTTTCATGAGTTTAGATATTTTAGATGTTTGAAATGTTGCGAGTTGCCGGATACCGGTCGGAAAAACTGATAGCTGCGACAGAACCGCAAAATACGTTAATAACCTGACTGCAAATTTAATTTTTCTGCTCGTACTGGTGGGTACTGGTTTGTATTTTGTTTGAATTTATTTTTACTTTTGAAAACTTTTTATCCATTAAAATTTGTACCAGTGAAGGACATTCAGATTGATGATTCTTTAGGTGTGCCCAAGTACCGGCAGATAATTAATTCGATATACACGGCCATTTCAACAGGCAGGCTGAAACTTGGCGACAAAATCCCCTCGCTGAACCAGATTTGTACTGAATTTGATTTGTCGCGCGATACCGTAATGGTTGCTTTCAACGAGCTAAAAGCCAAAGGTATAATTAATTCGATCCCCGGGAAAGGTTATTACATCAACAGTACAGAGGTTAACCTCGATCATAAAATATTTGTGCTTTTTGATGAGCTAAACGCTTTTAAAGAAGATTTATATACTTCTTTTCTGAACAGCCTGGATGCCAGGTCGAGCGTGGATATTTATTTTCATCATTTTAATTATCAGGTTTTTAAGGACTTGATTTCAGAAAGTGTCGGCAAATATACTTCGTATGTGATTATGCCTGCAACCTTTGACTATACTGCAGACATTATCGGGAAATTGCCGAAAGATAAAGTTTATATTCTCGACCGGAAGAAAGATGATTTGCAGGACTTTCCGGTTGTTTATCAGGATTTTGACCGTGATGTTTATGATGCGTTGATTCACAGCGCTGATTTGCTTCAGAAATACGCCAAATTGGTTATGATATATCCCGGAGGAAAAGAACCGGAAGGACGAGTGGCTGGTTTCAAGCGCTTTTGCAATGAAAAAGGGGTACAGTCGGAGATTATCCGTACTGTGGCAAATAAGGAAATGAAAAAAGGTGAAGCTTATTTTGTTCCTTCCGACCGTAATTTGGTGCGTCTGGTGAAAATGGCTTCCGAAAAAAATCTGCAGCTGGGAACAGATGTCGGGATTGTTTCGTTCAACGATACCGTTTTAAAGGAGGTGGTGGCCGGAGGGATTACAACGATATCAACCGACTTTCAGTTGATGGGTCAAACACTGGCCCGGATGATTCAGGAAAGAAGCACAGACAAAATCAGAAACCGTTCGGCTTTGATTCGCAGGAACTCTCTTTAGCAAATTTCTAAATACAAACTCCACCACAAAGAAGGGAAAAGTCTCCGGTCTTTTTTTTTTTTTTTTTTTTTTTTTCTGTTGGTAAAATAATGATTATGAGCAATTTTAATATCGAAGATTATCCGCACAAAAG
>JAEUSS010000208.1 GCA_016788685.1 Prolixibacteraceae bacterium
CTTTTGTCTCAGTAACAGGTGATGAGACAAAAAATGCTAATTTGTTCGGAGTTAGTGAAGGAACATTCAAAAAAGAAGGATTGTCGGATAAAATGAAGCAAAAGTTAAACCCCTGCTCCTCCGGATATGCTATAATCCTCGCAGTTGCTGGTGCTGATTTGCAATCAGCACCTCCCTTGGTGGCGGATCTGTGATCCGTACTTTCCAGAATACCCCAAGCAACCTTTGTCCCGGTTTTTGAATCAATGGTATATCCGATTATTTTCCTGAATATCAACCTAAAAATACAAAATAATGAAAACAACATTTTTTAAACTCAGCGCATTTATACTGCTCCTTGCATTAATGGGGACCGGATGTGAAAAAGAAAAAAACGATTATGACCCTAACAGTATAGTGGGCAAATGGGAATTAATCAAACAGCAATCATGTATGAATTATAACTTGGTTACCGAAATTACGTCGGATTCTGTATTGAAAACCTATAAAAATGGTAATTTAAGTAGTTCATCCTCTTTTAGGATAAAAAAAGGTAAAAATTATGACACCATCTTTTATGACAATAAAAAAGACTTTGGCAGGTATGCTTTCATCAAATTAATTAGTAGCGACACATTGAGAATCTACGACAATATTTTAAGACTCGAACCAATGTGTGAATATTTAAAACGCATAAAAAAATAGAAAAATGAAAACCTTCAGTTTGAATATTGTTCTGGTTGTTATCCTTCTTTTGGAGTTATTTACTTTCATGCGTTAATACCAAAAACAGAAAACAATTTTGACGTGAGTTTCAAGGTGGATGTCAGTAAAAACTAAAAAAAACAACAAATATTTTTTGACACAATGACATCAGGTGGCAACGCTAAATACCAAACGCAGTAAAAAAGAGAGGGCTTCACTCCAGATGAAGCCCTCACTTTTTTTGCCAATTCCCGTGATCCGGTTGGTTTTACTTCTTCACCCCGACTATTTCAGGTGTCGACTCCGGATTCTCAGGATTAAAATACGAGATGTTTTTTTCCTGATACAGCCTGAATGACGGCTGCATCCTCCGGATAAAGTCCTTGTATTCCGGCGCCGGGTTGCGGCTCCAGGCCACGTCGGCCAGGGCTGCCATACGCGGGTAAGTCATGTAATCGAGCCGCTCTGCCGAGTGAATGGTTTCGGTCCAGATGTTGGCCTGAATTCCGTCGATCAGCTCGGGATAGCTGCTCAGCGTTTCGTTGTAAAAACTCCGGAAACCGAGAATTTTCTCCAGCGAAGCAAAGTCTTTTTTCCAGTAGCGTCCCGACTTGTGCGAGGCCGACTGTACAAAATCGAAATAGAGCGGGATACGCGGACATAAGACGGTGTGATAGCCCTGTTTCAGCGCCAGGTTGAGCTGTTCGGTTTTATCGTGCCGCCACCACATGGTTACACACTGACTGGCCGGAATTCCGGCCGTAACGATTTCGTCCCAGCCGATCATGGTTTTATTTAAAGCGGCAACTTCCTTGCTCATCCGGTTAATAAAATAAAACTCGACAGCCTGCAGATCTTTCAGGTTTTGCTTCTTCATTAAAGCCTGAACGTCGGCATTGGTATTCCATTGCTGGTTTCCGAAATGAACCTCATCGCCACCCAGGTGAATGTACTTCGACGGGAAAAGCTGAGCCACTTCGGTGAGGATATCGGTGAGGAACCGGTAGGTTTCTTCTTTTCCGGGATTGAACGTAAATTCGGGATATCTTTCAGAGCCGCCGCCGCTAAACTCCGGATACGCGCGATTGGCAGCAGCGGCGTGCCCCGGCATATCAATTTCAGGAATGATTTCGATACAGCGTTCGGCCGCGTACTGAACAATCTCTTTCACCTCGGCCTGCGTGTAAAAAGTGGCCGGAGCTTTGGGATCGATGTAATTTCCGATGCCGCCTACCGATGTCAGTTTCGGGTATTTCAGTATTTCGATGCGCCAGCCGGGTTCGTCGGTCAGGTGCCAGTGGAAACGGTTGAGTTTATAAAAAGCCATCCAGTCGAGCAGTTGTTTCACCTTTTCTTTTCCGAAGAAATGGCGCGATTCGTCGAGCATCAGCCCCCGCCAGCCAAAGTGTGGCTGATCCTGAATGGTTCCGCAGCTTATTTGCATTCCTGAAGCAAGCGGCGCCGCAACAGCCAGCTGAAGCACCGACTGAAGGCCGTAGAAAAGTCCGGCATCAGTTGATGCCTGAACGGTTGCCGCTTCCGGAGTAATAACCAGGCGGTAAGCTTCTTTTCCTGAAACCTGACTGACCTTTTCCAACACCAGGTTGGCTGTTTTGAGGTTCGCCTGTTTCGTGTCTTTCAGTTTAATTCCAAATCCGGCCAGACGCTGACTGAAATTCCGGACTAAAACCTCCTGACCGGGCTGACAGAAGAACCTGATTTGATTTATCTTCAGCGCTTTTCCTTCCTCCATTTGACTGGAAGCGGGTTCAGGAATAATTGTTGTTTGTGCAAAGCCGGAACAAAATGAACCGAACAGTACCAACAGAAAAAAGATTGACTTCATTGCCGTATTGCTTAGTTAAATTCAGGTGCTGAAAATAACAATAAAAACAGAAAGACAACCTTTCCTAAAGAAAGACTGTCTTTCTGATCAATTCGCAGGTTGGCAACTGCGTTATTCTATACTTTTTACTCCTTTTACCGGCTTCGGAACGAGCTGGTGCAAGTCGAAAATGACAATTTCGTTTTTGCCCTTTTTCAGGAACGGAGCCGGACAATACAACTGTTTCTGCGGCCCGATATTCCAATAGCGGCCCAGGTTGTGCCCGTTCACCCAAACCACACCTTTTTCCCACAGACTGACATCCAGGTAGGTATCGCCAACATTGGCCAGGTTGAATTCTCCTTTAAAGAACGCGCCGGGGCGGGTGGCCTCGGTTGACGCAAATTTCAATTTCTGTACGTAGGCTTCGTCAAACGGAAGGGTAAATACCTGCCAGTCCATCAATGTCATTCCGTTGAGCGAAACGCGGTCGGTAATTCCTTTGCGGTCGATCATGTATTCGGCAAAGTTGATGCGCCCCATACCTTCAACCAGGATGTCGAGTTGCGGATTGGCGCTGGCCGATGCGGGCAGTTCAATGCTATTTTCAACTTTGGAGCGATCGATTTTTCCCACGTATTTTCCGTCGACAAAAACAGTCGCATAATCGTGCAGTTCGGTAATCCGGAGTTTTCCTTTTTTTTGCCCGATCAGTTGGGTGCGGTACAGAATAAAACCACCTTTCTGCCCGAACATTTCCATCGGTTTGGGCTGTGGGGTTTGGATGGCAACCGGAAGATTGTCCCACACCGAAGCCGATTTGGTGAGCGCGATTTCAGGGATTTCGATCACGGGCATCGGAGCCGGGACTGAAGGCAATTGCTGGTTGGCTGGCAGGTATTTAGCCAGCAAATTCCGCAAGGCATAATATTTTGGCGTTGCCTGCCCCATTTCGTTGATGGGCGCATCGTAGTCGTAGCTGGTTACATCAGGCTGATACTGATCGGGAGCAAACGCATTGGCGCCAGCCCAGTACCCGAAGTTGGTTCCGCCGTGAATGACATAGAAGTTTAACGACTTTTTGCTGTCCATCAGCCATTTCACGTCCCTCAGAAGGACTGCCGTATCCGGGTGTTGCCATTTTTCGCCCCAGTGGGTGAGCCACCCGGGGTACAGTTCGCTGCAAAACGACGGAACATTCGGATTAACTTTCGTGGTTTCGGCAAAGTGTTCGGCCTTGGCTCCCGGATCGAGCCCAATGGCAGCACCGGGCAGTGTACCCGCTTCGAGCATCGGCGCGGTTGCCCCGTCGGCGGTATAAAACGGAACCTCGATGCCATTTTCTTTCCATTCGTCCTGAACCCATTTCATGTAGGTGCGGTCATTTCCGTAGCTTCCGTATTCGTTCTCCACCTGAACCATCACGACAGGGCCACCTTTGGTAACCTGAAAGTCTTTTACCACAGGAGCCAGCGCCTTGATGTAACGTTCAACTGCTTCGGTGTAACGGGGGTCCATACAACGCACTTTAATATCCGGAATACTGAGCAGATAGGAAGGCAGTCCGCCAAAATCCCATTCGGCACACACATAAGGCCCCGGCCTGAACAGCAGCCACATGCCTTCTTCCTGAACAATGCGGATGAATCGGGCAATGTTGCGGTTTCCCGTTTCAAAATCGAATACGCCCGGTTCGGTTTCGTGGTAATTCCAGAAGATATAGGCAGCAATGGTGTTACAACCCATGGCTTTGGCCATCTGAATGCGGTGCCGCCAGTATTCGGCCGGAATCCGTGCCGGATGTATCTCTCCGGAAATGATGTGATACGGTTTCCCGTCGAGCAGGAACTCTGATTTTTCGAGTTTAAACGAGTGGTTTTTCACCTGCGCAATGCCGCAAAAAGGCAATAAAAAGATCAGACAAAGAGCATAAAACAATTTCATAACTGTTTGATTTTAGCTTTAGAAACGAGTGCAATTAAACTTTTTTGTTCTTTCGGAAAATGAATTAATGGGGTTTTCCTGCCGCCATACAAGAAAGAAACCGTCCGGGAATAAATCTCAGACGGTTTCTGTTGTATACTGCTCCGGATAAGTTCTTTGATTAATTATATCCCGGATTCTGGACCATATTCACGTTTGAGTTCATTTCATTTTGAGGAATAGGCCACAAATAGTCGCGGGCAGGATTAAACGACCGTTTATCAATGACTTTTGGTACGTATTTCCATACATCGCTGGTTCCGTTGAAGTCGCCGGGGTACGAGAAATCTTTTAAGAATTTGCTGTCGTAACCCATGGCATCAACCATAACTTTTTCGCCAATTCTCCAACGTTGAATGTCGGGGAAACGTAAGCCTTCAAAAACCAGTTCCACCCGTCTTTCATTCCGGATAACCTCACGCATCTGTTCTTTGGTCAGCGAAGGCATTGCGGCTGTCAGGGTAGCCATTCCGCAACGTGTCCTTAACTGGTCAATAGCAGCATAAACCGAAGCGTCCGGTCCTGAAGCTTCATTCTGAGCTTCGGCATAAGTTAACAATACCTCGGCGTATCTGATGAACAATTTATTGGTTCCTTCTCCGCTAGAGCGGTCCATGGCCTGTCCGTTATTCACCCATTTTTTGACTTTGAATCCGGAGTAGCGCATCATCCAGTTGTCTTCGAATTTCAGGTTAATTTTATTCCAGAAGACGATTGTCCAGGGAGCTCCCGGATAGTAGATTGATGCGGCAAGTCGCGGATCTCTGTTCATATACGGATTCTCAGGATCATAACCTGAAGCGGGGTCAGTGATGGGCAATCCGTTTGCCATGTAGTACGATTCGGCTAACTGGAGCGTAGGCAGATAAGAAGGAGCCCATTCCATCAACGGACGCTGAAAGAACGACGCGTTGGTTTGCGGAGTGTAAAACACTTCAAGAATAGCTTCAGTTTTAGAAACTGTTGCTTCGTTTGCTTCCAGGAAAAGCCCCTCGTAGTTCCCAAAAAGGCTGTACTTTTTCAGGTCCATACAAGCCTTTGCGGCTGCGGCTGCTTCGGCCCATTTGCTGTTGTACAGCAAAACTCTGGCTTTAAAAGCAAGCCCGGCGCCTTTGGTTATTCTTCCGTTGTCTTTGGCATCGCTGTAACTATCCGGAAGGTGAGGAATCGCTTCGTCAAGATCTTTTAATACCTGAGCCAAAACCTGAGCTTTGGGCGTACGGGCCGGTTGTCCGTTTTCCAAATCTCCGGGAACCAGCAGCAAAGGAACATCGCCGAACCAGGTAATCAGGTCGGCATAAAACCAGGCCCTCAGGAATTTCACCTCTGCATTGTATCTTGCTATTTTGTCTGATTTCAGTTTGGTATTCTCAGCCATAGCAGTCAGGAATACATTGGCACGCGCAATTCCCTGGTAGTTTCGGGTCCATTGATACGCTACCCGGAAATTGGTTGATGTAACCTGCCCTCTGGCAAAATCGGTAGCCCCCTCCCAGGGAGAGAGGTTCACCACATTGTCTGATGCGCAATCCAGATAAAACGGATAAACCCGCTGGTAGGTGCTTGTTGTTCCGCCAAAATCCAATTGATTGTACACTCCGTTCACCATACTCTCAACCTGACCTTCAGTTTCCAGATAATTATCGGGCGATGCAAAGTCAAGCGGCGTGCGATCCAGAAAATCTTCATTACAGGAAGTGAATAAGATTCCTGCAAACAAACAGGCTATTTGTAAATATTTCATTTTTTTCATCTGTTTATAATGTCTTAGAATTTAAGATTTATACCGGCTGAGACAATCCGTGTCTGCGGATATTGTAATGTAGAGGTTGTTGTACTCGGTTTCTCCGGGTCAAAACCATACCTCATCTTTGTCAAAGTAAACGCATTCTGGACGTTGGCAAAGATTCTCAGGCTGGTGATTCCCACATCTTCCAGAACAGATTTTGGGATTGAATAACCAAATTCGAGGTTTTTCAACCTGATGTAAGATGCGTCTTCCATATAATAATCCGAAACGATCTCGAACCTGGTTGGGTCGCTGTTTACGCGCTGGATGGTTTTACTTGGTTTTTGTTCGGTCCAGCCATCGCGGTACCAGGCACCGGTTCCTGCCTCTCCCCCGTGGAACGGAGCTGTAACCATGTGCTGATTCAGCGAGTTGACACCTGTCACACCCTGGAAGAACAACGACATATCAAAGTTTCTCCATTCAAGGTTCAGGTTTGCTCCAAAAGTCAGGTCGGGGAACGGTTTGCCAATAATCGTGCGGTCACGGTCATCCAGCGTAATCAGCCCGTCCTTGTTGCGGTCTTTGTAACGAATATCTCCCGGATAAGCGACCAATCCGGCATACGGGTTGATATCGTTTACACCATCCTTGTTCTCATCAACAAATTTCAAGTGACTCTTGATTTCTGCCTCTGACTGATAAATTCCTTCGGTTTCCAGACCGTAATAAGAGTTGTAGGCTTCCCCTTCTTTCCAGATCAGTCGGCCGAGGATGATCGGACTCTGTTTGGACAGGTTGGTGATTTCGTTTTTAACATGAGAAGCAGTTAAGTTTGCAGTAAGTTTAACTTCCTTAATTCTGGCCGTATAGCCCAACTGAAGTTCAAACCCTGTGTTCTTCATTTCAGCAGCATTCTGGTAGGGTGTTGTGCTTAGTCCCAGTGTTCCTGAAACCGGAATCTGCATCAAAATATCGGAGTTTATTTTTTCAAAGTACTCAACAGTACCGGTGAACTTATTATTGAACAAGCCAAAGTCCAAACCAAAGTTCAGCTGCTCCGAAGTTTCCCAGGAGGTTTTTTTATTCGCCAGTTTGGTAACAGCAGCCGCGGGATAAAGGGTGTTGTTAAAATTGGTTGTCAAGCTTAAACTCAATTCATCGGATGCGGCATAATACTGCCCGATACTTTCGTTTCCAAGGCGTCCCCATGAAGCTCTAAGTTTCAGGTTCGAGATCTGAGGAACTGAATTTTTAATAAAACCTTCTTCTGAAAGTCTCCACCCTGCAGATACCGAAGGGAATGTTCCCCATTTGTCGATAAACCGCGAACTTCCGTCGCGCCGGATACTCGATTCAAAAAGGTATTTATCCTTATAGCTCAGGTTAATACGTCCTAACTGAGACAACCATGCTCCTTCGTACGCGCCGCCATTATTTTTCTGAGAGTTAGGATCTCCAACGGGCAATTCCGGCAAATTCACTGCAAATCCTTCGCGACTGGCCTGAACCATGTCATAACGGTATTCTCTTGATTCCAGACCGCCCATTAACGACATCTGTAAGTCTTTCAGTATTTCTGTTGTATAATAGAGATTCGTGTTGAAGGTTTTCCTTAACGACTTCGAGTTCATGTAAAACAAACTTGTTGTTTCAGATGCCGTTCCGACTATTGATCCGTCAGGTTTGTATCCGTAAGTGTAAACCAAGGGATCAAACTCCTCATGATTATACGATGTCTGGTGCAAACTGTAAGCTACGTTGATTTTGGCTCCTTTTAAGAATTCATAATCAGCCGACATCCGGACACTTACCGGAGTAGTATTTGACCGGCGATAACCACCTTCCTCTCTTGCCGCCCAGCTATGTGCCGGCCAGGTATATCCATATCCTTCTATTTTCATCGGAGTAGTCGACGGCGAAACGTACACGTTATACATGGCGTCTTCCATTCCATTCACCAAATCATCTGTAATCTGATCGTGACCCGACATGTTCAGGTCGATTTTCAGTTTTTCGTTTAAGTAGTTTGTAGATAAGTTGGTTCTGAAACTCAGTTTCCGTGAACTGTTTCCTTCAACAACACCGTCCTGATCCAGGTATCCGATTGATGCAGAATATTGGAACCGTTTGTTACCTCCCGAAAGGTTCACGTGGTTGTCTTTAATCTGCGCCGGTCTGAAAACTGCATCGACCCAGCTAAAATCTGTCGGATAGCGCTGCTCGTCAACTTTATTCCGGTAGTTGTTCATGAATTCGTCGTTGTACCAGGCAGGCCAAGAGCGGTTAGTATTGTAATAAGCCAAGGCCTTTAACTCCAGGTACTCAACACCCTTCAGCAGCTCAGGCATGGTTGTAACCGACTGAACACCATAATATCCGGTGTAGTTGATCTGCATTTTGTCTGAATTTCCCTTCTGCGTAGTTATCAGAATAACTCCGTTGGCAGCCCTGTTTCCGTAGATGGCCGAAGAAGCAGCATCTTTCAATACAGAAATGGCTGAGATATCTTTGGGGTTAACATCACTGAGGCTGGATTCCATTCCGTCGACAATTACCAAAGGCGCATTGTCTTTAAACGTTCCGACGCCACGGATTAAGATTGTAGCACCATCATTCCCGGGCTGCCCTGAATTTTGCGAAACAAACGCGCCAGCTACTTTACCCTGCAAAGCCAAACTTGAGTTGGTCAGCGGACGGCTTTTTATTTCTTCAACACGAACCGTTTCCAATGCGCCGGTAAGGTTAACTTTTTTCTGAGTTCCGTAGCCTACCGCCACCACTTCTTCAATGCCAATGGCATCTTCAGCCAGGGTAACATTGATTTTTGACTGGTTGCCAACGACAATCTCCTGCATTTTCATACCAACAAACGAAAACTGCAAAGTTGCAGTCCCCGGAACATTCGGCAATGAATAACTTCCGTCTGCATTTGTTGTTACGCCGGATGCAGTCCCTTTTACAACAACAGAAACACCCGGAAGAGGCGCCCCGGTGGTATCAGTTACTTTCCCTGAAACCGTTTTCTGTTGCTGGGCACTCGCACCTGAAACGCCCTTGCCCTCTGTGGTTCTTTCTATAAGAATCAATTTATTATCCAATTCTTTGAAAGAATACGGCAAACCTTCGAGCGCTGTTTTCAGAATTTTTCCTACTGACTTATCTTCGATATCAACAGTAACTCTCTGATTAACATCAACCTCGTCATTGTTATAGAAAAAACGGTAACTGCTGCTTTTTTCTATCTGCAAAAATAAATCCTGCAGAGTTGAATTTTTAAGCTTAACACTCATCACTGTACTTTGCGACCAAACTGATGCACTCATGGGTAGAGTCATAATCAGCACAAGAAACCATGTTAGTCTCATAACCAAATAATACTTTTTTAGCCGTCCGTCTCTAAAAAAAGGCGGGGCAATTCGATTTAATTTCATAAATTTAAAAGCTTTTTAAAAGTTAAACTTCGGTTTAATTTATTACTCAAGGGAAGTGTTGCAAGCGCTTCCCTTTTTCATTTCAACAAGAGATCATACGCATTCTATTTTAGTTATTTTCTGATTTAATTTCGATCCTGCTACCATTGATTTTGCACGAAACTAAGGTTGAACGGTCAAAATACGAGATCGCTTCCAGTATATTCTCACGTTCCAAAACTCCTGTAAATCTTCGTTCTTTGGCTTGTTCGTCGACAAAAACAATGTCCACATCAAACCAGCGGGAAAGTTTGGGAGCCAATTCGCCCAACGATTCGTTGCGAAAAACAAACCGCCCGTCTTTCCACTCTGTTTCCGGCGATGTGTCTGTCAGACTCTCCAGAGTCATCTGATTGTTTCCCCGGTCAAACACAAGCTTTTCATCCGGTTTCAACCGGATTTCCTGATCCTCACTCGAAACCAGCAAACTTCCCTCAACCAAAGTAGCCGAAACGACTCCTTCTTCCGGATAAGCTTTCAGGTTAAAGCTGGTACCCAGCACTTTCACCTGTATATCTTTGGTTTTTACCACAAACGGATGGTGTTTATCTTTCGAAACCGCGAAAAAGGCTTCGCCTTCCAGTATAACTCTGCGCTCATTATTCCTGAACCCGGAGTTGAAACTTATTTTACTCCCGCCATTGAGCCACACCTTTGAGCTGTCGGGTAAAACAATGCTCGACCGATCGCCAAAAGCACAGGAAATAGTCGTCAGTGAATCGTCAGCCCCGGCATTCCGGATTCCTAAGTAATAACTGAACGGAAGGGCAACAAGTAAAAAAGCCAAGGCGGCATATTTAAGGTATTGATTGATTCTGATTCTGGCTTTCGGTTGTGGTTTTCGTCCCTGAATCTGCTTTCTGAATTTCATGATCGCACCTTCCAGATCGTAATGATCGGCATTGCCCAAAGTGCCTGCACTTAGCCATATCTCTTTGATATCAGCATACAGCTTCCTGTTTTCCGCCGACTGTCCGAGCCATTCAGCAATTCTCTCTTTTTCTTCGGCACTCCCCTCGCCCGAGATCAGGCGGACGATCAGCACATTTATATCCGTTTGGTCTACCATTTTAGGTGCATTTTCAGGTTTATTGATGCATGATTAAAAAAAACCCTGTATCAGAAATCGCTCTGTATTGATTTTTTTTTGAAAATAATTTAAACTTATTGCCTGCCGCCTGTAAGAATTAATGGAAAGTAAATTCCGGCCTTTTGCAGATCGGCCCCCCGGGAAGAGAAAAACCGTAACCTTAGCCGTACTATTTCAGCAACAGGAACAACAGGAAAGAAGGAAGATAAGATTTCAGGTCGTGGCGCAAATGAAGCGTTGCTTTTGACAAGTGCATTTCGATGGTTTTGACCGACAAGCCCATGATCTCGGCAACTTCTTTATTCTTTTTACCTTCAAACCGTTTAAGCCTGAAAGCCTTTTGCTGCTGTTCCGGAAGCTGGCTGACAGCTTCTTCGATCTTCTGGGCAATGTCGTCCATGATCAGGCTCTGCTCTTCAACCTCATCCCAGGCAGCTGCAAAACCAAGATTTTCGGATGCTGACTCCTGAAAATATTCCGTAAGACTATTCTCAGCTTTTAGTTTCCGCAAATAGTTCAGTGAATTATTACAGACTGCCTGAAAAAGGTAAGCTTTGATCGAAGTATTTATTTTCAGGGTTCCCCGGTTTTCCCATATCTTCATAAAAGTGTCCGACACAATTTCTTCGGCAACGTCTTTGCGTCCGACATACCGTCTTGAATATGAGCACAAAGAGACATAATACTCCCGAAACAGGAAGATATATGTTTCTTCATCTCCGATGATCAAACCTTCAACAATATTGGACGGTAAACTCTTAACTGACATGGGCGGTAAATATATCAAATAATCCAGAAAACCATAAAGGCCGGAACATCCGACTTCGAGAGAAAATCAGAATCAGTTAAACCTCATACCTTTGAAGACTACGCCCATGAAATAGCACGAAACCGAAAGTACAATTATCTGTAACCGGCACAACACGACCTCAAGCCCAGCTACCTTTCATTTATTTCATTCGTATACAAATACCTGGTAACAATATCCTGAATAACCGGGTCGCCATCGTCCGTATCCTGATAATCTTCTCTAAGTTTGATCAGTTCCTTTCGCATTTCAGCAATAACTGCCCGGTATCGGGGATCCTCCACCGCATTACGTGTTTCCTGCGGATCTTTTTTCAGATCATAAAACTCCCATGCCGGCAAATCGGGCAGTACAATTTTCTTCGAAGAAGAAGCTTTCGGCTGGCCATAAAACAGCGCCAGCTTGTAACGTTCGTTCCTGATCCCGAGATGGGCCGGTCTGAGCGGTTCATTTTCCCAATACCGGTAATACATTGATTTGCGCCAGTTTCCCGGTGTTTTTCCCCGGAGGTTCTCCCGAAAGCTTTCTCCCTGCATATCTTCCGGCTTTTTAACGCCCGCATAATCCAGAAACAAGGCCGGAAAATCAATATTCAGAATAATGTCGTCAATACGTTTGCCGCCTTTAATTTCTTTGGGGTAACAAATTACAAAAGGCATCCGCAACGATTCTTCGTAAATCATTCGTTTATCAAAGAATCCGTGCTCGCCCAGAAAATATCCCTGGTCTGAAGTATAAATAACAACCGTATTCTTATCCAGCCCGGTTTCTTCGAGGTAATCCAATATCTTTCCCAGGTTGTCGTTGATTCCGGCGGCGCAGCGCAGATAATCTTTGACAAATTTCTGATAAATCTTTTTACGCGCCTGAATGCTATCCAGCCCTTCGAGAGAAAAAGGCAAGCCCGGATAAGAAGTCCAGCCCTTCCCCGGAAATAAAGATGCCTGCACCCACCGCGAGCCCAGTATTTCGAGCTGCTGCCCCTTAAATGTCCTTCCCGTGGTTTCTTTTCCAAAATCCAGAATACCCGAAGGATAAGGCAGGTCAGCATCCTGATAAAGATTTTCAAACCGTTCGGCATACTCCCATGGTTCGTGAGTCGCCTTGAAATGGCACATCAGGAAAAAAGGTTTTTTATCATCCCTGTTTTTCATCCAGTCAATAGCAAAACTGGTGGTAATATCGGTTTCAAACCCCTGATATTCGGTCCCTCCGGTTTCGTTGTCGCGCCAATTCCCTTTCGTCAGATAATACGGATTTTGATATCTTCCCTGCCCGGGCAATACCTTATACGTTTCAAACCCGGCAGGCTCTTTCTTTAAATGCCACTTACCGAACAAAGCCGTTTCATATCCGTTCTGCTGAAGTATTTTTGCCACGCTGCCGCTTTCTGTTGGCAACCCGTCGCTTAACGTATAAACTCCGTTGCGGTTGCTGTACTGCCCGGTCATAATAGAAGCCCGGCTTGGTACGCAAATGGAATTGGTACAAAAGCAATTGTTCAGCACACAGCCTTTTGCCGCCAACCGTTTGATGTTACTGTCGGGCGTATGTTTCTCCAGAATTCCGCCGTAAATCCCCCACGACTGCGAGGTATGGTCGTCGGCCATTATAAATAAAATATTGGGTCTTTCCTGGGCAGAACTTTTCACTGTCAGATTGCAAAGCAAAGCAGCTGTTCCCAGGCATACTTTCAATTCCGGCCTCATATTTTTTTGTATTTTACTTTCTGAGCTTCATTTTTTTAAGCGGAATCTGAACATTAAACGTCCCGCCATCCTGTTTCGGATTGGCATTATCAACGGAACACGCCGCAAACAATGCCAAGGGGGCGCCATTCCGGTCCAGAAGCAACTGGGGCCGCTCCAAACGGTCAACCTTTAAACGGGTTCCGTCCTTCAGAATCAGCTCTTTTTTCATAAAAAGAGGAGAAGGGGCAGGCACCCAGTCCATCCCGTCGGCCGATTGCATCAGGGCCAACCCTGGCTCGCCGCCGGTAAGTTTCCCTGTAAAATCTTTCATTACGGCGTAAAAGAGCTTGTCTTTCCGGTGATACCACACGTAAGGATCTTCGGCTGAAACCTTGTTTCCTTTTCCGTCGTCGATGTCAAAGACAAACCGGTCGGTTGCAGTAAACGGGCCTGTCGGCGAATCACCAACGGCAACTCCGTGAACTCCCCTCCACTGCGGATCGTAGAGATTTCCTTTAAAGAACAACAAGTATTTCCCGTCAGCGGGGCGGTATTCCACTGCCGGATTTACCACAATCAGGTTATCGGGCCCGGCAATGGTTCCGGGAGGAGAAGGATCAACCACATCTTTATCTTTCACCCTCGTCCTCGGAGAAAGCAGCGGCTGATTGAATCGGGTAAACTGCCCGGCAAGTAAATCCTCAACTGAATTGAACTCTATCACCCCGATTTGCTGACTCTGCTGCACACGGTTGCGTTTTGACAAATTTTCACCCGGCGAACCTTTAGGCTGAACCCCCGGGTCCTTGCCTGAACCATAATACAGGTAATATTTTCCGTTAAAAGACTTGATCAGCGGATTGTGAACCATTTGCGCGTCCCAGGCAGTTGAATCGCCCTGATCTTTTCGTCCTTTCAAAATCAACTTTAGTGAACGATAGTTGCCGTAAGGAGAATCGGAAACCGCCAACCCTATTTTGGAGAACAGCACCCAACTGTCAGTAAACGAGGGTACGGCAGTTCCGGATTCCCATGCCGAATAAAACATGAAATACTGATCCTTTATCCGGATAGGGCTGCCACACCATACAAAGCTGTCGGGCAACTGAAAAACAGAAGTCCCTTCCACGCTTATCTTCCCGCTGTCCCGGATAACTTTTAGGTCTACCGGTTGCGCCTCGTAGAAATAAGAGGGACTTTTGCATGCCACGACAACGCTCATGAATAAACCGCATAAAAAAATACACAAATTCAGCTTGCTCATCCTTTGGCTCCTTTGATCATCATTTTATCCGCCCCGGTTCTCTGCGGTTTTTGCCCGGATTGCCGGTCAGGTCGTCGCCCAGATCTTCACGGGCTTCAGCTGCAATCTTTTCAAGTTCGGCTACAATTTCGGGATAAGTGTCTTTAACGTTGTAGCGTTCACCCGGATCACGGCGCAGGTCGTACAAAGCACTTTCAAAGTTAAAGTTCTCATTCGCACCTCCGGGCTGTCCGTCGTTTCCGGGTGCAAATCCTTCGTAGGTACGTCCGGGATGAGGAAACACCAGTTTCCAGTCGCCGTTGCTCACAGCTTCCAGGCTGTTCCGGCGGTAGTAATACAAGAAACTTTTGCGTGGATTGGCATCCGGATTTCCTTTCATCAGTTCGATCAGGCTGACTCCGTCGATTTTCTTTTCGGGCAATGAGGCTCCGGCAATACCGGCTATCGTAGGAAGAATATCAATTCCGGACGCTAACTTGCTGCATACAATTCCTTCTGGTATGGTACCTTTCCAGCTCATCAGGCAAGGCACACGCTGGCCTCCTTCGAAACTGGTTCCTTTTCCTTCACGCAATCCACCTGCACTTCCGGCGTGGTTCCCGTAATTGAGCCATGGACCGTTGTCAGAAGTAAAGATCACGAGAGTGTTCTTTTCCAGTTTCAGATCTTTCAGTGTTTGTAAAACCTGACCTACACTCCAGTCAATTTCCATCATCACATCTCCGTACAGTCCCTGTTCCGATTTACCTTTAAACTTATCGGAAACCGCCAGAGGAACGTGAGGCAGAGGATGAGCCAAATAGACAAAAAACGGCTCGTTATGTTTTCTCCGGATAAAGTCAACGGTTTTTTCGGTAAACTGAGTAGTAAACCGGGTATTGTCGGGATTGGTTGCAATAACCTGGTCGCCTTCAATCAGCGGCAGCGGAGGATAATAGTTTTTGGTAATCGGGTGATTGGGCCACATGTCATGCGAATATGGAATCCCAAAATATTCG
>JAEUSS010000215.1 GCA_016788685.1 Prolixibacteraceae bacterium
TTTTTGTCGCCTTCGGCAGTGACCGAGCACGAATTGATTACAACCACATCAGCTTGCTCGGTAAATTCGACCCGCTGAAACCCGACTTCTTCGAAGCGACGGGCAATGCTTGATGTCTCTGAGAAATTGAGCTTGCAGCCCAATGTGTAAAATGAAGCTTTTTTGCCTGAATAATTCATTAAAATCCTTTCTTTCAGGCCGCAAAAATACGAAAGAATAATTTCGCCGCAAAGGCTGTTGGTTCTTTCTGAGTTTGAAACAAAAATGAACCACAGATCGCTCAGATTGACATTGGGTCTGTCGTGCAAATCTGAGAAATCTGTGGTGAAATTCACACGACACTATAATAAGTCGCTGGCCAGTTCGGCCAAATAGCTGCGTTCGCCTTTTACCAGGTTCACGTGCGCAAAGATTTCGTGGTTTCTCATTTTTTCGGTCATGTAGGCCAGCCCGTTCGATTTCATATCCAGATAAGGCGAGTCGATTTGCTGCAAGTCGCCCGTAAAAATCAGTTTGGTGCCTTCGCCGGCCCGGGTGATGATGGTTTTTATTTCGTGCGGCGTCAGGTTTTGTGCTTCATCGATGATGAAATACGAGTTCGACAGGCTTCTTCCGCGGATGTATGCGAGCGGAGTAATAATCAGCTTTTCGTCTTTCAGCAGCTCTTCGATGTTTTGATATTCCGAACTTCGTGCGTTGAAGTTGTGTTTGATGACCGAAAGGTTATCGAAGAGCGGTTGCATGTACGGACTGATTTTTTCCTGGGCATCTCCCGGAAGGAACCCCAGATCGCGGTTGCTTAGCGCGACGATCGGCCGGGCAAGCAAGATCTGTCCGAAGTTTTTATGTTGTTCGAGTGCGGCAGCCAGGGCCAGCAGGGTTTTTCCGGTTCCTGCTTTTCCGGTCAGGGCAACCAGCTTAACTTCAGGGTTAAACAGGGCATCGAGGCTGAAGGTTTGTTCGGCATTGCGCGGTTTAATTCCGTAGGCTGTTCGTTTTTCCACGCGGACGATCCTTTTCATTCCGCCGTCATAACGCCCCAAAACGCTCGCTTTCATCGATTTCATGATGAAATATTCGTTGATGTCGGGGGTTTCTTTCAGCTCCATCAATTCAACCGGAATGGAATTTTCGCTGTACAGCTTTTCGATCAGCGAGTCGTTAAAATCCTCAAATTCAGTGACACTTTTGCTCAGTACCTGAATGTCTTTCACCTTGTCGTTGTAATAGTCTTCGGCCTGAATCCGCAGCGATTTGGCCTTCATCCGGAGGTTGATGTCTTTCGTGACCAGGATGGTGGGGCGGTCGGGAAACTTGTGCCCGATGTGCATCGCGATGGCCAGGATGCGATGATCCGGAATGTCTTCCTTGAACGATTGTTTCATTTCTTCCGGAATGGGCTTTCCCGTTTCGATAATCAGCTTGCCTTTATCCGGCCCCAGTTTGATGCCTCCGTTAAAAAGCTGATCGCCGACGATCTCATCCAGCTCGCGGACAAACTCGCGTGCCTGAAAGTTGATCGGATCATTGCCCCGCTTAAACTTGTCCAGCTCTTCCAGAACGGTTATCGGAATTATGACATCATTGTCCTGGAACTGATAAATGCTGGTATGGTCATGCAGAATGACATTGGTATCCAACACGAAAATTTTGGTTTGCTTTTTCTTCGCCATAGCCGTCATCATTAAGGTTTCTCTAAATTTATAAAAAATAGAATGGATTGGTTCGGATATCGCCGGTAAATTCTCAATTTTACCATTCTATTTTTTAACCGTTGTTCATAAGTTTTTTGCATGAAAACCTATCAGCAAGTACTCGATTTTCTGTATAGTCAGTTGCCTATGTTTCAGCGTACTGGCCCTGCTGCATATAAAGATAACCTTGATAATACGATCCGGCTGGATGTCATGTTTGATCATCCGCACCGTTCATTTAAAACCATTCACATTGCCGGGACCAACGGAAAAGGTTCGGTTTCGCACATGCTGGCATCGGTTTTACAGGAAGCCGGCTACAAAACCGGCCTTTACACTTCACCCCACCTGAAGGATTTCAGGGAGCGGATTAAGGTTGACGGAGAGATGATCCCTGAAGAAGCGGTGGTCAGCTATACCGGATCGTACCTGGAGAAAAATGAAGCCGAAAAACTGGAACCTTCGTTTTTTGAACTGACAGTCTCCATGGCTTTTGATTATTTCCGGAGCATGCAGGTGGATGTGGCTGTGGTGGAGGTTGGCCTGGGCGGGAGGCTCGATTCAACGAATATTATTACCCCGGAAGTGTCGGTGATTACCAACATCAGTTTCGATCACATGGCTTTGCTGG
>JAEUSS010000222.1 GCA_016788685.1 Prolixibacteraceae bacterium
ATATTCAGGACGGAAAAGTTGGCTGGCTTGAAGTGCGCCAAGAAGAAGGATACCCCGATGCCGACCTGCTTTGGATTGGCGGAAGCGTTTCGCCTGTCGCCAGTGTTTATATGGACAATGCGAATCACCTGATCGTCACGCGGATTGATAACGTGGTGCGGAAAAAAGATGAGAATAATACGCCGGTACGCTCGCACCAGATTCCCAACTGCCTCGAAATCTCTAAAAAAGGTGACCAGATTGCCGGATTCCTGTTAAGACCCAGGCGCAACGGAACCGGAGTGGACTCTACGTCCTTCACCGGAACCAAACTGCAGGCACCTCCGGCGGCCCCTGATCTGGCCAACCTGAAATTTGGCACGCCAATCAACTTATTTAACGGCAAAGACCTTACCGGCTGGAAACTGATTGACGAGAAACACAAAAACGGATTCTATGCCAAAGACGGCATCTTAGGGACCGACCCGGTTCAGGCGGAAGGTGAAAAACACATCAGCTACGGCAACCTGCGCACCGAACAGGAATTTGAAGACTTTAACCTGAAGCTGGAAGTGAATGTTCCGGCAGGAAGCAACAGCGGCGTTTACCTGCGCGGTATGTATGAAATTCAGGTATTGGATTCGTACAAAAAACCACTCGATTCGCACAACATGGGAGCACTTTACAGCCGCATCACGCCATCGGTTGCCGCCGAAAAACCGGCAGGAACCTGGCAAACCATGGACATTACCCTGTGCGACCGCCATGTAACCGTTATCCTGAACGGCACCAAAATCATCGATAACCAACCGGTTTACGGACCAACCGGCGGCGCCATGAAATCGGATGTCAACACGCCGGGGCCCATTTATCTGCAGGGCGACCATGGAAAAGTGGAATACCGGAACCTCGTTTTAACCCCGATCGTGAAGTAAAAACACCAATCCCTGAATATAAGAACCCCTGATTTTGATTCCTTTCCGGAGCCAAATCAGGGATTTTTGCTTGCAATTTCCGGTAATTGGCAAGCGATGGGCTCTTTTTTTTCAGTTCAGCCAATTGGCAGCAGCCGACAGCCTCTATTTTTTTCAATTGAGGCAATTGGCAGCAGCCGACGACCTTTATTTTTTTAGTTCAGGCAATTGGCAGCAGCCGACAGCCATTATTTTTTCAGTTTAAGCAATTGGCAGCAGCCGACAGCCATTATTTTTTCAATTGAGGCAATTGGCAGTAGCCGACAGCCATTATTTTTTCAGTTTAAGCAATTGGCAGCAGCCGACAGCAAGTATTTTTTACGGAGAAAGAGTTCATATTCCTGAGAGAAGACAAAAGCTGATTGGTTTGTATGCAAACTTTGCTGTCCTTAGGCGGGACAAGTTTCCGGATTAAACAGGGTATTAAACTGGCATTCTCTCTATCGGAGCAAGTGGGCAGTGCCCGAGGAAAGGTCATCATTGAGGTGGATGTTTGTGCCCGATAGCTGAAGCCAACGGCAAAGGATAGGACTGCAAGCATGGAGGGAGTTGACACGCTTCGAGGATCTGGGGGGGCGGTGCGGATCGGGGGGCTAATTATTCGGTAAAACCTTTTGCTTTCATGGCTTCAGAATTTGTAAAAAGCGCCATGCCCGTCTTCATCTTTCTAAAATTCAGTTTCTCATAAAACTGCTCTTTCCCGGGTGCCGAATACAACAAAAAGTTACATCCGGGGATACTTTCAATGAGCTGATTCACGATCAGCTTGCCAATGCCTTTTCCCTGGCAGCCCGGCACGACCGCCACGTCGTAAATGGCGGCCTGATACGCTCCGTCAGAAATAGCCCGCCCGAAACCAATCAGGAGGTCATCGTCGAAAACGAACACTACGGTATGACTGTTCTCAAACGCTTTTTTATGAATCTCTCCGGAATAGCTTGCCATTCCGACCTCCTTTAAAGTTTCGGTTACCAGGTTCCAGTCGATGCCCGACGTATTGAATTGCAGTTTCAGCTCCATAACGGTCATTTATTTTTCAGGACCTAAAAGTAATGACAAACTTCTTTTGGTCAACGATCAGTCCAAACGGCCTGATCACCGCAGCGCCCTTGTTCATTTTCCGGCAGATATTCATTCCTGGTTTTTGCTTACCGATGGCGGGGCGTCTTCAGGCTTACTGCCCCACTTTTTATTCGGTTCAGGTCCCATTTTGAAAACGAGCGTTCCGCCATTGGTTATTTCCTGATGCGAAATCCAGGTCCGGCTCAGGAGTTTTCCGTTCAATGTTGCCGACTGAATGTATTTATTGACAGCAGAATTGTTCTGCGCTTCGATGGTAAACGATTTGCCCTTGCCCAGATCGAGTGTAGCTTTTCCGAACAGCGGACTGCCAATGGCATAAACCGCCTCGCCGGGAGTAACCGCGTAAATCCCCATCGCACTCAGCACGTACCACGACGAAAGCGAGCCCATGTCTTCGTTGCCGCACAATCCGCCCGGCCCAACCCGGTAAAGCTCATCGCAAACCTGCCGGACACGTTGCTGGGTTTTCCAGGGTTCGCCCGCATAATTGTACAGATAAGCCACATGGTGCGACGGCTGGTTGCCATGCACATATTGCCCGATGGTGCCTACCACGCCCACGTATTTCGGCGCCGAAATATTGGGGCTCATTTCAAAAAAAGTGTCGAGTTTGGAAGTAAAAGCTTTGTTGCCGCCAAAGAGGTTAATCAGTCCCTGCACGTCGTGCTGTACCGACCAGATGTATTGCCAGGCATTTGATTCGGTGTAATGGCGGTTCGGGCGTTTGCC
>JAEUSS010000229.1 GCA_016788685.1 Prolixibacteraceae bacterium
CAAGATTAACGAAAAACTCTACAATACGCAGCTTGCAGGCTATCTGCTCGGAGGGCTCTCCTGGCTCTTCTTCCTGCCCCTGGCTTATTTTAAACTGAAAGAAAAAGAGGTTTAACATGGAATTTCAATCATCCAAAGGAATATTTCTCCAGATCGCCGACAACTTGTGTCACCAGATTCTGGAGGGGTTGCTCAAGCCGGGCGACCGGGTTCCGTCGGTTCGCGATTTGGCCGAAGAATATGAAGTAAACCGAAATACAGTGATGAGAACATATACCATTTTGCAGGAAGCGGGCATTTTTGACAACAAACGCGGCATCGGATTTTTCGTCTCAGAAAATGCCGTTGAGCTGGTGAGAACCAATGAAAAAACAAACTTTTTTGCCCAGGACCTTCCCGATTTTATCCGGAAAGTCAAACTTCTGAAACTCAACAGCAACGATTTAAGTGAATTAGTAATTGAAATAAAAAACAACGACATCCATGAAAACCAGTAACTATATAACCATCTCATTTTTTGTATTCTTATTCGGGGGAGTTTTTGTACTCTTCCTATCAGCCAAAATTCATCAACGTGACAACAATGGAGGACTTTGGATTTCAGAAGAAAAGAAGTTAGAACCTTTTTCTGTGGTAGTTGCAGAGCCTGGCGCAAATTTTCATATTAGAATTGCTGAATATCCCAGAATGCGCACCCATTATCAGATGCCTGACACCTGTCATTTTCCACAATTTAGTATTCGGAACGACTCGCTTTTCATATTCTCAGATTTAGGAATAGAAAAACCTAGGAATTATCCAGATGTAATCTATGTCAAAGATTTAAAAAGCATTGTAGCAAAAGATAAATCTTATATGAGCTTACAGGAATTTACGGCTGATACCTTATCTATTAAGCTAAATAATGCAAGTTTGGATGCCTTTTTTGATAAGACAAAGAATACTACCGAATTATTTTCAATTCAGGCAGTCGGTTCTAAAATAAATCTGGCAGGTATTAATGCCGGAAATTTGGATGTTCAATTGAATGGAACAGAGCTGAATTCATGGAATAACTCTATCGTCAGTCTATACGGCACTCTTACAAATCATTCCAACCTCTCCATCTTGAAGTCAGGGAAAATCAATCTTGAGGCTGATTCGACCAGCACTTACACCATCCAGAAATAAACATGGATAGAAAACAGAAGATGGTTGAATGACTCATCTGCCCATTCAGCCATCTTACCGTTTTCAAAAGTCTGCTCATCGAAAAAATGATATCCAAAGCCTAATTTTTGTAACTTAGGATTTGTTTGCATACTGATAATCATACGATGACTTCGAGTCATCGTATGATTTAACGCACCGAACGATTAAACCTATTGGAATAAAACAAGTCTGATAAACCGTGACCTAACATTTTACCCGTGAAGATAACCATCGAAAACCTGAATAAAGTCTATCCCAACGGCAACCATGCCCTCAAAGACGTGAACCTGGAAATCTCCAACGGGATGTTCGGTTTGCTGGGTCCGAACGGTGCCGGGAAATCGAGCCTGATGCGTATTCTGGTCACCCTGATGCAACCCTCATCAGGAAGAGTAATCATGAATGGTTACGACCTGACCAAAGACCGCGAACAAATCCGGGCGATGCTGGGATACCTTCCGCAGGATTTCCGGTTCTTTTCGCACCTGAAAACATACGAATTCCTTGACTACGCAGCCCGCCTGGCCGGCATGAGAGACTCGAAAACCCGCAAACTGGCCGTCGATAAAATGCTCGAAGAAGTTGGTTTGTTTGAAGCCCGCGACCGCCAGGCCAACAAACTTTCAGGAGGAATGAAACGCCGCCTCGGTATTGCCCAGGCGCTGATTAATGAACCCAAAATTATTATTGTTGACGAACCAACAACCGGGCTCGACCCGGAGGAGCGAATCCGTTTCAGGAACTTGCTTTCTGCCATTTCAACACAGGATGTCATCATTATTCTTTCGACACACATTGTGGGCGACATTTCGAGTTCGTGCACCGATATGGCTTTGCTCAATAAAGGCGGCCTGGCCTTTACCGGCTCGCCCGACGAACTGGTTGCCCGCGCCGAAGGAAAAGTATGGCTTATTCAGGCCACCGAAGCCGAATACCTCGAAATCAACGAAAAATATCCGGTTATTTCCAACGTGCCCACCAGCGAAGGCTGGGAAATACAGGTGGTAGCCGACTCAATTAACGGCTACAACGGGCAAAACATCGCTCCGAACCTTGAACATGCCTACGTACATTTCATGGAGAGCAACCTGAACCAATGGACAGCAATATAATATTGACAATTAGACTATTTACTATTGACTATTTAAATGCGGCTGCTATGAACAGAACAAATCGTAAATTGTAAATAATTAAATCGTAAATAACAGCTATGATATCCGTCCACAACATTACTTCCATTGCCAAATATGAAATAACCACGCTGTTGCGCAGCTGGTTTTTCCGGATTTTCGCCATTCTGGCTATGGTCTTTCTGTTCTTCTTTAACCTGGGAACACAGATCATGGAAAATGCAGGCGCCGGAAGCTGGGACATGAAAGCCATTCCGTCAGTTATTCCTTATGTCAACCTTTTAATACTGAATACCGTTCAGGCCATCATTGCCATTTTTCTGGCCTCCGATTTCCTGAAACGCGATAAAAAACTGGATACCACCGACGTTATTTACATCCGCTCGATGTCGAACGGCGAATATGTGGCCGGAAAAACAATCGGCAATCTGGTCGTTTTCATTATCCTGAACCTGATAATTCTTTCTGAAGCGCTCATTTTCAACCTGATTTCCGAGAATGTGACGGTTGACTGGATGGCTTACATCGAATACTTCCTGATCATTAGCCTGCCAACCCTGATTTTCATCCTCGGGCTTTCGTTTTTTGTCATGAGTATCCTGAAGAATCAGGCGATTACGTTCATCATTCTGCTTGGCTATGTGGCAGTTACCATTTTCTACCTCAACACCAAATACTACTTCCTGTTCGACTACATGGCTTACAGCATTCCGCTGCTGAAGTCTGATTTTATGGGCTTCGGAAACCTGCATGCCATTGTCATTCATCGCGGAATGTACGCCTGCTTTGGCATCGCATTTATTTTCCTGACCATCTCGCTCCTGAAACGCTTGCCGCAAAGCCCCTTCAGCAACAAAGTTACCCTGATTCCTGCCCTGATCTTCTTCTCCGCCGGAATCTGGCTGGGGAAAACACACGTTTCCACTTATATACACAATCAGGAACTGCGTGAAAATATACGCGCGCTGAACGATGCCAACCAGAAAACACCCCGCTTAAAAGTTGAAAGCTACCGGATTGAAGTCGACCACAAAGGAGACATTCTGGATGTAGTTGCCAGACTGAAAGTCAGCAATCCGCATCCCGAGGCAGTCAACCAGTTTGTTTTCAGCCTGAATCCCGGGTTGCGGGTCAGCAAAACCAGTGTCAACGGACAGGAAGTTACCGCTAAACAAGAACTTAACCTGATCGGATTTTCAGGAACAAAACTGGAACCGGGAGAAACTGCCGAATTCGAATTTGCATACAGCGGAAACCCAAACGAAGCCGCATGTTTTCTCGACGTCGATGATCAAACGCTCGCGAAACCTTACAAAGAGTTTATGTTCCAGATTGATAAACGCTCGGCCATCGTCTCGCCCGATTTTGTTTTACTGACCCGCGAATGCAACTGGTACCCCATTGCCGGAACAGGTTTCGGAAAACAAAACAAACAATGGATACAAAAGCAGTTCAGCAACTTTGAAGTGACGGTAAAAACCAAGCCCGGGCTGACTGCAATTTCACAAGGTTCCGACGAACAAAAAGAAGGAACTTTCAGGTTTTCCAACCCCAAGGGCCTGCCGCAAATCTCATTGATCATCGGAAATTACGCTCAGAAAACCGATACCATCGATGGACTGGTTTTCAAGCTGTACCACCATCCGGCGCACGATTATTTTACCAAATTCTTTGAACCCGTTAAAGACACTATTCCCGATCTGATTGCCGAAGCTTTAAAAGATTACGAGCGGAAGATCGACCTGTTTTACCCGTTTGAACGGGTTACTCTGGTTGAAGTTCCGGCCCAGTTTTATTCCTACCCGCGAACGCTGATCGGCGAACGCGAGCAGGTTCAGCCCGAAACCATTCTTTTTCCTGAAAAGGGATTGCTGATCAGCGAAGCCGATTTTAACGGCAGCATCAAGCGGATGGAGCGCTGGGGACGCGGCAACGAAGCCCAAACCACTCCGGAAGAGAAAAAGATCATGGCTTTCAATAATTTCCTCTCGATGTTTACACAAGCCGCCGCACGCCCCGATTTCAACCGGAGGCAGGGCGAAGTTCAGATCGAAGAAAAAGCCAATCCGCTGTACCTGTTCCCGCTGTTTTACAACCACACCTATTTTGTAGAATCAGATCGCTGGCCCATTACCGACCGGATTTTTGAATCGTACCTCAAGCAAACCTCCGAGTCAGGAGCCATGGGCTGGATGCGCGATATGCAGGGAATGACCGAGAATGAACAGGCCAACCTGGCTTTGCTCGATTATTCGTTTGCCGAACTGCTCGACGACCCGGCGAAAGTACAGATCATCGACAATGTGATTCAGCAAAAAGGACAAACGCTTTTCTCCATCATCAAGCGCAAGGCCGGCGACGAAGCCTTTAACGACTTCATGTTCAACTTCCTGAAAAGCATCAAGTTTAAATCGGCCACCATCGAAGATTTTAATTCGCACATCCGTGATCAGTTTGGTACTGATTTACTGCCCTATATGGAAAAATGGTTCAGGAGTAAAGAATTACCCGGGTATTTGATTGGCAGCCTGAACGCTGTGAATGTGCTGGACGGCGACCGTCTGAAAACAATGGTCAAATTTAAAATCTCGAATACCGAGACTACTGAAGGTATTGTTCTGGCACAATTCAGGATCGGAGAAGGCGGCGGCCCGGGGCGCGGACGATTTGGCGGCGGCGGGGCAAACATGGAAACCATAGAAAAGCTGCTGTATCTGGACGGATTGCAAACCAAAGAAGTGAGCTATCTGCTCGACGGAACCCCCAGAAACATTACCATTAACACACTTGCATCGCGCAACATTCCGGCCGAACTCAGGCTTCCGCTCGACAACAT
>JAEUSS010000234.1 GCA_016788685.1 Prolixibacteraceae bacterium
TGAACAGGAGATGCTTCCAAAAGTTAAAGCCAAGAATGAGGTTATGTATATTATTTTCTTTTTCATCTTTTTATAAGTTTAAAATTGGCTTCAATTAAAATGTAATGTTCACACCACCCAGGATTGTGCGTGACTGCGGATAGATACCATGGTCGATACCATTACTGAATACACCACCACCAATTTCAGGATCGTAGCCTTTATATTTGGTAAATGTCAGCAGATTTTCGGCAGTTACATAAAAGCGCAGGTTGTTGATTTTGATGTAATTGGTAACTGATTTTGGGAGTGTGTATCCAAGCGTGATGTTTCTGAGCCTGACATAACTTCCGTCGTGAACAAAAAAGTCACTTACCGTTTTCATATTCTGGTTGTCATCGACGAAGGTCACCCGCGGATAATAATTAGAAGTTCCGGGGCCAGTCCAGCGGTTCAGCCAGTCAGCACGGTAATTGGTTCCATTCATATCGTAGCGTCTGGTTGCATCGTATACTTCCTGACCCAAGGCAGCATAAAGGAACATGTTAAAATCGAAGCCTTTATATTCGAGGTTCAGGTTCAAACCTCCTGTAAAATCAGGATAAGGAGAGCCCAATTCAACGCGGTCGGCATCGGTAATTTTACCGTCTTCATTTGCGTCAATGAATTTGATGTCACCGGGTTTGGCGTTGGGTTGAATTTTACCACCATCATTGTTCAGGTATCCGGCAATTTCACTTTCAGTCTGGAAAATACCATCAGTTTTTACACCATAGAAAACGCCCATGGGAGTACCGACAGCAGCGTACAAAACTCCTGATTGTCCGAATCCGCCATCACCGCCTTGCAATCTTTTTTCTGCATTCTGGATATCAAGAACTTCGTTCTTGTTGTATGCTCCGTTAATTGATGCATTGAAATAAACTTTTCCAAACTGTTTTTTGTAGCTCACTTCTCCTTCAAAGCCTGAGTTACGAACTGAGCCTCCGTTGATTGTTGGAGCAGAATTACCAACCATCATGGGGACGGGGGCAGTTACGAGCCAGTCTTTTGTCGTTTTAACGTAGTAATCAAGAGTGACTCTCAAACTGCTTTCCAAGCTAGCGAAGTCGATACCAAAGTTGGTCTGTTCCGAAGTTTCCCATTTTAGAGAGGGGTTGGCAATCTTAGTAGGTTGAGTCCCGTTGTACTGAGTCTTGCTGTCTCCGAAATAGTAGATGTTTTGATTTCCGATGATAGAGGTATAACCGAAGTTTCCGATGTTTTCACTTCCGTTTTGTCCCCAACTGGCTCTAAGTTTTAACAGGTCAATTCCAGACACTCCGCTCAGGAAGTCTTCGCGGGAAATAACCCAACCTGCAGCTACTGAAGGGAAATAACCGTATTTATTTTCAGAACCAAAACGGGAAGAACCGTCGCGGCGAATAGTAGCGGTAAGCATGTAGCGGTCGAGCAAGTCGTAGTTTAAACGTCCGAACAGTGACGAAACTGTATGTTCAGAGTAGCCTCCGCTTGCATTTACACTTTCAGGATCTGTTGCATTGTCAATGAATGCGTGTTCAAAATCATCGAAAATGACATCTCCTTTTTCGCCGTAAAGGTTTTCGAACATGTCTTTAAATGCCGTTGTACCTGCCATTATTGTAAAATGATGAGCGTCAATGGTCTTGTCGAATGTTAAAACATTTTCGAAGTTCCATCTCGAATAGAGCTTCATGTCTTTCGATGCTTTATCGGTGATTGTAAAGTGCATGGCATCTAAGTAGTAGAACGGGGTATAGCCTCTGGTGTTGACCAATGCCAATTCACCGCTGTAGGTTGATTTGAAGGTCAAACCTTTTAAAGAAGGATTAATCTTCGAGAAATCGACTTCGGCAAAAAGTCCGCCAACAAGTTTACTGGTTTTTGTGCTTGAGTTCAGCTTGTCTAACAAGGCAACCGGGTTGGTGATTTCCTGCAATCCGAGGCCGAAATCTTCAGGAGTTGCCCAGCTTCCGTCTTCATATTTTACCGGAACAATCGGGGGCATATTGACTGCCTGTGCCAACCCGTTTCCGAAATGGCTATTGGTGTCGATGCCTTTACTTTTGATGTAGGCCAGGTTAAGATTAGTACCAAATTTAAGGAATCCGAATTCTGCGATGGTATTTAAACGATATCCGAATTTTTCAAAATCGGATTTTCCTTTGGCTACAATACCTTCTTGTTTGAAGTAATTAATGGAGGAAGAGTAACTGACTTTGTCTGTACCCCCGTTGAATGAAATAGAATGGTTTTGTTTTGGGGCATCATAGTTAAACATTTCATCCTGCCAATCAGTATTTGCGGTATAATTGGCTATATCCGCAACTGAGAATTTGGGGCTTAATCCGCCGTTCATGGCAGCCTCGTTGGTCAGCATCATATATTCCTGATTGTTCAGCAGCCGAAGCTTTCTCCAAGGATTTTGTACTCCGTAATAGCCGTCGTAGGTGACAACCATTTTAGAGGCTTTTTTGCCGCTTTTGGTTGTGATCAGAATAACGCCGTTTGCTCCACGTGCACCGTAAATTGCACTCGATGCAGCATCTTTCAATACCTCAATTGATTCAACATCGTTGGAGCTCAGGAAATCAGTTCCTGCACCACCCATGGGCAAGCCATCAATGATATACAGGGGTTCTGCATCGCCGTTGGTTCCGATACCAC
>JAEUSS010000240.1 GCA_016788685.1 Prolixibacteraceae bacterium
ATTTTGTCAAACACATTCAGGAGTTTCCCGGAAAAAAAATCATCTGCGGAGGTACTACCGCCGAAATTATTGCACGGGAAATGAATTTAGACATTGAGATACAGCACCGTTTTTCGGAAAAAACATTACCGCCGTCGGCAAAAATGGAAGGTTTTGAAATTGTAACCGAAGGCATCCTGACCTTAGGCCGGGTAGAGGAAATTTTAGAAACTTACACCTCCGGCCTACGCCTGGGCGACAGCCCTCCTGAAGAAGTTGTAAAGCTTCTGACCCAACACGACATCATTCACATAATTGTCGGAACCCGCATCAACTGGGCGCATCAGGATCCGGATCAACCGGTGGAACTCGAAATCAGAAAGTTTGTTGTAAAACGGATTGTAAAACTACTCGAAACCAGATTCTTCAAAAAGGTAACAGTCGAATTGGTTTAGCAGTCCTCCGCAAAAGGCAGGGTGTTTAACGATCCCGCTTTTTGCAGAGGATAAAAAAACCGAAAGATTAAACCATCGGGTATTTTTTAAATATTTCTTCAGATTTCGTCAGGATGTCAACGTACTGGGCACGCTGATAAGTAAACGGATCCTTCAGGTTTTTGCGGGACAGGTGCCCCCTGAAATCACTGAGTTTATTGTAGCCCTTTTTATCCATCCAGTCCCGAATTTCGGAGAGCATAGTACCAACATAAGCCGGTTGGTTTTTATAAACAGTTGAAACGATTTGAGTCACGTCAGCTCCGGCCAGCAACAGCCGGATTACATCTTCGGCCGAATAAATCCCGCGACTGGCGCAAATACTGCCCTCGACATTACCATGTAACAATCCGACATAGCGTAATGAAAGGTGATGATCCCTGGATTGAGTCAATTCCCACGGGAAATGAAATACTTCGCTTTCAATATCAATTTCGGGCTGAAAAAAACGGTTAAACAACACAACCCCGTTAATACCGGCTTCGTCAAGTTTTTTTATGAAGTTTAATGTGTTGGTGTAAAACGGGCTCAACTTAACACTCACCGGGATTCGGACTGCTTTTTTTACGCTTTTTACAATCTGGAACTGTTTATCTTCAATAGAAGCCCCCCCCACTTCGAAATAGCCCGGCGTAGCATATAAGTTTAGCTCCAGTCCGTCGACTCCGGTTTCTTCAAGTGCTTTGGCATATTCAACCCAACTGGGTTCATACAGCGCATTCAGGCTTGCAAAAACGGGCACCGAAGTATTTTCCTTCAACTTCTTCAGGTTAAAAAGGTGCTCCTTGGGTCCGGCATGAGCGATATCGGGGAAAATACGCCCCATTTCAGAGTTTCGGTTGGCATATTCATTCAGTTCTTCATCCAGCTGAAAGGTTTCCAACTGAATTTGCTCCTCAAAAAGCGACTTGTAGACAATTGCTGCTATTCCAGCCTCCTCGAGTTCTTTAATTACTTCGGGTTTATTGACAAGATTGCTCGCGCCCAGAATCAACGGATTTTTCAACTCGACGCCCATGTAGGTTGTTGATAAGTCAGCCATAACTATTTGGTTTTAGTGTTGTCGTTTGTGAGTTAAACTAAATCGAGACCTCTTTTGTTCAGTAATTTATAAAAAAAAGAAACCCCGGAAAAATAATCCGGGGTTTATCTTGAATAAAGGTTAAATCACAGAGATTGTTTGGATTTATTCCGGAAACAAGCTCATATTTTTAAACTCCCGGTCAAACGGGAAACATTCTTCTCATTTTACTTAGAGAAACAGTTTTTGCCAATACATTAAAACAGGCTGTAAGCAACAGTTAAACCCACCATAACAATAGACACCATACTCATCAGTTTGATCAGGATATTCAGCGAAGGTCCTGAAGTATCTTTAAACGGGTCGCCGACAGTATCTCCTGTTACAGAAGCTTTATGATTAGCACTTCCTTTCCCTCCCAGATTTCCTTCTTCGATGTATTTTTTTGCATTGTCCCAGGCACCTCCGGCGTTTGCCATAAATACCGCGAGCACAAATCCGGAACTCAGTCCCCCGGCCAATAATCCCATGACTCCGGCAACTCCAAAAATCAAGCCGACGGCAACAGGCACTGCAATTGCAAGCAATGAGGGCAGCATCATTTCTTTCTGGGCACCTTTGGTCGAGATTTCGACACAACGCGCATAATCAGGCTCACTTGTTCCATCGAGAATTCCGATGATTTCGCGGAACTGGCGACGCACCTCTTCTACCATACTTTGGGCTGCACGCCCGACTGCATTCATGGTTAAACCACAAAATAAGAATGCCATCATTGAACCAATGAACATACCCACCAGAACAATGGGATTCATCAGGTTAATCTGATAATAATTCATGAAATCGACAATACTGGCTTTGCCCGTCTCAACAGTAGTTCCATCAGCCATGGTCAGTACATTTTGGCCCAGGCGAATCAGCGCAATCTTTATTTCTTCGATGTATGAAGCTAAAAGAGCAAGAGCCGTCAATGCAGCCGATCCTATTGCAAATCCTTTCCCGGTAGCGGCTGTAGTATTTCCAAGAGCATCAAGCGCATCGGTACGTTTGCGGACTTCTGGTCCGAGATGGCTCATCTCTGCATTTCCCCCGGCATTATCGGCAATCGGGCCGTAAGCATCGGTCGCCAATGTAATACCAAGAGTTGAAAGCATCCCGACCGCTGCAATACCAATTCCGTAAAGGCCAACACTCAGATTCGCTCCGGTCAGCATGTGCGCGATGTCGAACTGGATTGCCGAAAGGAATGAAAGAGCAATCGCAGCACCAATAGTAATTACCGGGATCGCTGTTGACATCATCCCCAGGCCAATACCCGAAATAATCACGGTAGCGGGCCCTGTGGCTGATGACTCGGCAACACGCTGTGTTGGCCGAAAGGTATGTGAGGTATAGTATTCGGTAGACTGACCAATGATAACACCCGCCAAAAGCCCTACAATTACTGAAAAAGAAATCCCCAGCCAGTTTTCGAGCCCAAGTGAGTAAAGAATTATGAAAGAGGCGCCGGCTATCAGCACCGAAGAAACATTAACACCCAACCCCAGCGATTTGAGCAAATCGCGCATGGTAGCTCCTTCTTTGGTACGAACCAGGAAAATACCAACAATAGAGAGAATAATTCCTACCGCTGCAATCAGCATCGGGGCTAATACCGCATTAAACTGGGCCTCCGGAGTGGTCATAAAAGCAGCTGCACCAAGGGCAGCGGTAGCCAAAATCGAACCGCAATAAGATTCATAAAGGTCGGCTCCCATACCTGCAACATCTCCGACATTATCGCCAACATTATCGGCAATAGTAGCGGGATTACGCGGATCATCTTCCGGAATTCCAGCTTCCACTTTACCAACCAGGTCCGCTCCGACATCAGCAGCTTTGGTATAGATACCTCCTCCCACACGTGCAAACAAGGCTTGTGTTGACGCTCCCATTCCGAAAGTAAGCATGGTTGTGGTAATCACCACCATTTTATGAAAAGTGTCAGCTTCATCCA
>JAEUSS010000241.1 GCA_016788685.1 Prolixibacteraceae bacterium
GTTTACGAAAACGACCAGTACTGGCGCAACCGGAATGCCGAAAAAACCGAGGAACTGACCTTTCACACTCCACGCCGCGCCTGGCTGGTTTATTTGTTCCTTGGGGCAACCCTGATCGTTTATTCGGTTTATTTCCCCGTCTCGGAGTTAAAAATCGGGAACAGCAGTGTTAAACTGTCCGTTGTGCCGGTCAGCACTGCCCTGTTCTTGCTTGCAGGTTTTTTATCACTCCGGAAAACTGTTCATTACTTTATCCTGAATCTGCTGGCCTTCACCATTATTTTCCTGGTCATCGGCGTGATGGGTTATCAGTGGTATGTGATGGAGATTGCCGCGCTGTTTCTGGCCATGGGCATTTTTGCCGGACTAAGCATGGGAAGAACCGCCAACGAACTGACCAAACTTTTTATTGAAGGAGCCAAAGATATTTTGTCGGCAGCGATGGTGGTCGGGCTTGCTGGCGGAATCATTGTCATTCTCCGGAACGGACAAATCATCGACACCATTTTGTATTACATGGCTCAATCGATGGAAGGGTTTGGTAAAATCGCCTCGGTAGAAATGATGTACGTCATTCAGAACGGCATCAACCTGATCATTCCGTCGGGTTCGGCTAAAGCCGCGCTGACCATGCCCATCATGTCGCAATTTTCCGACCTGGTCGGCATCTCGCGTCAGACAACTGTAATGGCTTTCCAGTTCGGCGACGGGTTCACCAATATGCTCACGCCCACTTCCGGAGTACTGATCGGGGTACTCGGAATTGCCCGCATCCCCTACGAAAAATGGGTCAAATGGATCATGCCCCTGATGATTATTCTGATTACGCTGGGTGCCTTGCTGCTCATTCCGACGGTCCTTCTGGAGCTTAACGGGTTTTAAGTTCATTCCGGGAAATCCCTGCAAGAACCCGTCCCGACTTCAGTTTGCCTCCCCGTACCCCTGCAAGGACCCGCCCTGAACTCGGTTTGCCACCTTGTACCCCTGCAAGAACCCGCCCCCGACTCCGGGCGGCATCTTGTACGCCTGCCTGAGTCTGCCCCAGCTTCAGGACAAGGTATTGTACTTCTTTCGGTTGATGTTTCGAATCTCCTACGCTGAATTTTCCGCGTAGCGGATAACCTTTTAACTTTCACCGGACAACAATGATAAAATATACGAAGCCGGGCAAAAATTTATTGCCACATTTTCTTTAACTTTAGCTAAACCGGAAGTGAACCCACCTTTACACCTGAAAATCTGAATCCAGAATAGCATCAATTTATCATTTATTGGATTTTTACGAACCTGACAATACCTGTCCGGTAATGAATTATAAAAGTAAAAGAAACAAACGATGAGCAAGCAAAACACTTTCAGGATCGGCCTTTCCATGGCAGGAGCAGTATCCGCGGGCGCTTATACTGCCGGAGTAATGGACTATTTATTAGAAGCGCTTGAAAACTGGCAAAAAGCCAAAGAACTGGGTTTGCCCGGGGTTCCGCAGCACAATGTTATCATCGAGGTACTGAGCGGTGCTTCTGCAGGCGGGATGACCGCAGTTATTACCACTGCGGCTGTTCAGAAGAAATTTCCTCACATCAATCAGAAAAATTATTTAACCGGCATCAATAAAGAGAATCCCCTGTTTGATTCGTGGGTCAACCTGACCGAAGAACCTGCGAAAGACATGATGGAGCAAATGCTAAGCACCGAAGATATCCTTAATCTTCCATCGGTTAATCCCACCAAAGAGGTCCGGTCGGTGTTCAATTCACTGTTCATCGAAAAAATAGCCCGGCGTACCATGGATAACATCATCAAAGACCCGGCGACCCGAAGAACGTATATTGCCGATGATCTGGAATTGTTTACCACCATCACCAACCTCAGGGGCTTAAATTACGAGCTGCAGTTCATCACCGCTTTAGGCAAACGCAAAGACCGGATGACCATGCACAAAGATGTTGTCCACTTTCAGCTCAACCCATCGGGCACGTACAACAACGACGGAAAAATCCCGGTACATTTTACCACTCCTGAAGGACTCAACAAAAACATGCTGATTGACGCGGCCATTGCCACGGGCGCTTTCCCGGTTGGTCTGGCTCCGCGGGTGCTGGTCCGCGACCCGAAGTACATCAACGACAATCCGCTGCTCAAAATCACCCACGGGAAAGACCACGTGGTCGATCCGGACAAGCTGTACAACACCGTTTGTGTCGACGGTGGCGTGATCAACAACGAACCGTACGATTTAACCGAAACCATTCTGACCAGGCGAAGAAAAATGGAAATGGCATCCGGGAACAATCCGGCCGCATCTGATTATGAGCCTGAGAAAAGTCCTTCGAGCTTTGACACCACCATCCTGATGATTGATCCTTTCCCCAGCTATGACGACGAACCTCCGGCCGATTATACCGACCTGATGGCATTCAAGTTTGCCGCGCCGCAACTTTTCGGGGCAATGCGCCATCAACTCATGATCAAAACCGACTTACTGGAGAAAGCGTACGACGATTTTGACTATTCGAGGTTTATGATTGCCCCCATCCGCACCAGCGGCGGCAAAACCCAGAAAGACAGCATTGCCTGCGGTTCACTGGGTGGTTTTGGCGGTTTCTTCAACCGCGATTTCAGGGTACACGATTTTATGCTGGGCCGCAGAAACTGCCAGCGGTTTATCCAGCAATATTTTTGTGTTCCCGCATCAGCCCGGAATCCGATTATTGAGTTTGGTTACGGAAACCTGAACGAATCATCCCTGAGCTTTTTCAGGCCCGAAACCACCGACTTACTGCCCCTGATTCCGGATTTCCGGATTTCGGAAGACCAGACTCAAATCATTAAACCCACACCCGAGGAGGAATTTCCTTATCCGGCAATCAGCCTGAAATACCTCCTAAGCCTGGAGCGCAAGATGCAAAACCGGTTCGAAGCAGTTTTAAACGGTGTTGCCAACGGTGAAGATCCGGAGAAAAAGAAGGCCACAACCAATCCGGTTGTTTTGCGCATCAGGAAAAAATCATGGTTCGGAAGGAATATTTTTGCTCCGGTGGTAAAATTCACTTCAGCCCAGTTTATTTCGATTGGCAAAAACGTAGGTAAAAACATTGCTGCCGAAAAGTTTATCGATGCCGTAATAACCGACATGGACAAACGGGGCCTGCTGAACCAGGATTGCTGACCAATGACGGCAGGGAAATCAAATTTCGGAGGACTTGCAACTGCACCAATAAAAATAAAGCTCTGACCTTAAAGTAAGGCCAGAGCTTTGCTGCTTTTTCCGAAATATATTTAATTAACGGCGCTGATTATCTGCTCATAATTCATCCCATATACTCTCCACTCAGCGATCAGTCATTTTTCATCCGGAAGGCATTGAACAACAGATACCCCAAACAAAGCAGCAGGAAAATCATCGCGCCGGTTTGTCCTGTTGAATCGGAAACAACTCCCATAATCGGAGGAACAACCGCGCCGCCGGCAACCCCCATAATCAGCAAACCCGAAACTTCATTGGCCCGTTGCGGTTCTTTCCGGAGCGCCGCCGAAAATATGATCGGGAAAACATTGGCAACAGCCAGTCCCAGACAGAAAATCATCACCAGAATGGCATACAGGTTTGACAGAACAATCATCAGCGACATTGCGGCAATTCCCAAAACGATGCTCCAGATGTAAAATTTTCGTCCCGGAATCTTCATCAGCAAAATGGCCCCTGAAAAGGTTCCGATGGTTCGTGCAGCAAAGTACAGACTGGTAGCCAGTCCGGCCTTTTCGAGCGGCATCGAAGTGCGTTCCATCAAAAATTTAGGCAAGGTGGTGTTCAGCCCCACGTCAATACCAACGACCAAAACAATACCCATGAACAACATCAGGATAACCGGATCTTTCAACAGGCTGAAACTTTTTCCAAAGCTTGAAGACACTTCACCTGATTTTTCTTCGGTAACCTTCGTTAATGCCAGCCACACGCCGGAGATCAGCGTGACCGCGGCAAAAATGGGAAACATCAATTTCCAGTTTCCGAGTGTTCCCGAAGCAACTCCGGCAATAATCGGTCCTGAGAATGAGGCAATCGCTTTTACAAACTGCCCGAGCGTCAGGCTGCTGGTCAGTTTTTCGCCGCTCACCACATTGGTCAGCAGCGGATTCAGCGACACCTGCATGATGGTATTGCCAATCCCAAGCAAGGCAAAAGCCAGTAATACCATTTCAAACCGGTAAGCCACCAACGGCACCAGCAAGGCAATCAGCGTAATTCCCAAACTGATCAGAACGGTTTTCTTCCGGCCCAGCGAGTTCATCATCAGTCCGGTGGGAACCGAAAAAACTGCAAACCACAGAAACACCATCATGGGCAACAGGTTGGCCAGCGAATCGCTCAGTCCGAAATCTTTTTTCACATAGCTCGACGAGATACCCACCACATCGGCAAAGCCCATAATGAAGAATCCGAATAATATCGGAAATAAGGCTAATTTATTGTCAGTTTTTTTCATATGTGCGAAGGTGATTAAATTTTTGCAAGCAGTGGTTTTATTTGTTTCCAGAATGTTTCTTCGAGCAAACGGGCACTGCCCGCCATAGCAGCCGACTCCATCAGTTCGGATATAACAACTCCGACATTGACTTTCCCGTTATTGAACACTTGCGTTAATGAAGGTCCGAACAGCGGGAATGCCCCTGAAATATTTCCGCCAATCAACAGGCAATCCGCTTCAAAATTCAGGAGCAGCGGGCTTAAAAAATGTCCCAGGTTCGTCCCGAAATCTTCAAACAACTGCTTTGCTTCAGCATCTGCACCGACCCTTCCGGCAATTTCTTTTACTCCGGATGCTTTGATCCCGGTACGCGAATGATATTCATTCACAAACCAGCGCGTCGAAAAATAATCATCGGCAATTCCATTTTGATACGGGATGTGATAGACGTACCCCATCTTCGGGACCCGGTCGCCCTCAATCACAGGCACTCCTTCTTCCAGGAAAGCCGATCCGAAACCGGTACCCAGCGTGATAGCCACCACTTTCCGGTAAGCCGCCGCTTTTCCCTGCCAGCACTCCCCTACGGCAAACGACATGGCATCGTTCAAATACCTGAAAGGCATAGCCTCAGGAAGATTCAGTATTTCTTTCAGCTTATCGCCTACATTAATTCCATACAAACTGTCATATTTGGTCACATCTTTTATTAAAGACACTCCCGTCTGATAATCGAACGGTCCCGGCATGGCAAACCCTATTCCGGCCAGTTCTCCTTCTCCGGCAAACCCCATTGTTTTTTGAATGGCCAGGCTCCATGTCCGGAGTATCTCGTCAGCCGAAGCCTGATTATTAACCTTCTCTTCTGCCAGACTACCGCCGATCAAACGGCCATCTTCGATTTCAAACAGGGCTGAACTAATATGGCTACCACCAATATCGGCTCCTATCGCATATCTTTTTTTCGTCATTCTTTACATCTCTTTTAAACAAAAATGAGAATATTCTGATTCAGTTTATTAGTTATTGACTCACCCCGCCACAACTCTGTTTTGGGGCGAGTCAACTATTGTGTGTATTACTTATTATTTCATAAACGCCACTACAAGCATCGCCTCTTTGTCCGAATTATTCGAAACAGTATAGCTTTTTGCTGCAGCCGGAACAATGAAGGTTTCGACATACTGGAACACCTCTTTCATGCCGTTTTCTGATTCAACAGTTACAGAAGTACCTTCCACCAGGCCAAGCACATGGAATTTCCCGTTTGTTTCAATCTTTACTTCCGAATTGAAATGGTACCGGCGCACGCCGTACGAATGCTGTTCGTGCGTAGGCAGCTCATACAATTTCCAATCGCTGCCTTCTTCAAGCAGATATGGTTCCGAGATCAGTTCTTTCTTTACCTTTTCACCCTTCCGGTCGACATAAAGGTTCTTCATTCCATGCTCAATGTTCAGCGGACGTGGTCTGCCATCGAGGTCAGGACGCACCCAGTCGTACATTTTGAAGGTAAAGATATACGGAGTTGTACTGATTTCCAGCACCAGGTTATCGATTCCTGAACTGTGAACCGTTCCCGGAGGAATCAGGAATAAATCGTGTTTATGTGCCGGATGAACCTGTACAAACTTGGTAATGTCAATGTCGGTGTTGGTATTAAAACTGGTCTGAAGAGCCGTTTCAAATTTTTCCGGATCGATATCTTCCTGAAAACCCAGATACACCTTCGCATCGTTTTTGCGGTCGAGGATATAATAGGTTTCTTCCTGAGTAATATCTTCACCAAAATTTGCCTTGCAGTATTCCGGACGCGGATGGCACTGCACCGAAAGGTTTCCGCCATCGAACGTATCCAGAAAATCGAAACGCAGCGGGAACTCGTCTCCGTACTTTTTCCGGTGGATACCCATCACGGCATCACCTTCGCCAAACATCAGGAAATCGAACGAAACCTCAAGCAAATTGCCTGTACTTTCAAACACGATTCCGTTTTCCGGGCTGATTAACTCGAACGACCATGCATAGTTGGGAGCCTTTTTGTTCAGGCCGTCAATGTGTTCGCTGATCCAGCTTCCGCCCCAGACTCCGGGTTCAAACCACGGACGGACACGAAAGAAATTCGCTGCCATCGTTTTCAGTCCTTTCCTGAGGTGATCGCCGCTCATCCAGGGAAACACTTCCAATTGCTGGCCGTCGACAATAATCGCAATGTCGTTCAGGATTTCCTTTTTGTGCCGGTTCAGTACAATCCAATCGATGAAGTAGAAACGTTTGTACATGATTTTCATGTCGGTCGGCTGGCTGGCCCCGAGGTTGGTAATGCTTTCGCCCCGCGCTCTGAACTGCAGTTCGTTCTTCGGAAGGTCGATGTAAATCAGCATTCCGTTCCATCCGGCCAATTGGGCTCCCGGTCCGTAAATAATATT